>CANGCU010000092.1 GCA_947452355.1 Microbacteriaceae bacterium
ATCGGTGCCGTTGTTGGCATTCTGATTGGCAAATTTGCGCTCGCGAAATCGGGAACCGACGGCGAGACGGTCGCCGCACTGACGATGGCAAAAGACCTCCAGGACAAACGGATCGCCGAACTTCAGGGCTTTCTCAACGAGTTCCGCGAGAAAGAGGCAAAACGCACTGCTGACGACAACGCCGTTGTCAACAAACTCGAGCCGGTCACGCTCATGCTCCAACAACTCGGTGAATCGGTTCGAACAATGGAAAACGAGCGCGGAAACCAATACACCTCGGTCGTCGACGCACTCCGAATGACGGTGGAAAAAACCGAGACGCTGACGGGGCTGACCGCTGGACTCAAGGCGGCACTCGGATCGGGCGGTTCGTCGAACGTGCGCGGCGGATGGGGAGAGCACCAACTTCGCCGACTCATCGAAGCGGCCGGCCTTGTCGAACACGCGGATTTCAACACACAGGTTCAGGTCGACGCGCTCGACGAAGACGACAAGAAGGGCCGACCCGACCTCGTCGTCCACCTTCCTGGCGACCGCCACATCATTATCGACTCGAAGGTTCCGACGAACGCCTACATGGAAGCCGTCGATGCCGCCGCCGAGGGTCGCGACAACACCGCTCTCTTGAAAAAGCACGCCGGCGAAGTTCGCAAACACATGAAAGACATTCGCGATCGCAAATACACGGTCAAGCTGGGCGGAAGCGCCGACTACGTCATCATGTTCGTCCCGAGCGAAACAATTCTCACGGCGGCGTTAAACGCCGATCCGGGGCTGTACGACGACGCCCTGGACATGAACATCGCACTCGTGTCCCCCAACGTGCTTTTCATGTCCCTCAAGTCGATTGCGTTCTTGTGGCATCAACAAGAACAATTCGAAAAGGTTCACGTCATCGTCGACCTCGGAAAGGCTCTGTACACCGAGTTCTACAATCTGGCCGATTTGGTCAAGAAACTGGGCGACAATTTCGGAACGGTTCTCAACTCGTACAACGCGGTCGTGAGCAAGATGAACGGTGGGTTGCTGCGGGCCGCGAAAGCGCTTCCGGGCTCCGCGAGCGCCGATATGCCCCCCGTCGTAGCGGTGTCCAAGGCGGTCACGGCCCCGAAGGTGGACAAGTACCCCGCCCCCGATCCGGACGCGCTCGAGCTCGACGTGGTCATGAGCGCCAACGCCGAGGAATTAGAAATCTTCGATGAAGAGACCACAATGGACGTAGATGGGGACGACACGGCTTAGCTGGTTAAATCGCGACACGATTGTCGCGATTATTGGAGTTGTTCTCGTCGCCATGAGCATGCGGGTTGCCGTTGCCGGAATCAGCCCGATTTACGACATCGTGAACGTCGACGTCCCGTTGGGAATTGACGCCCGAGCCGTGCTCGGTTCGCTCCCGCCAATTGGTTTCGTCATCGGAGGGCTTATCGCGCCGCGGGTGAACCGAGCGGTCGGGCTCGAATGGAACCTCGTCGTTCTGTTGTCACTCATGGTTGTGGGGCACATCGTTCGCGGGCTCGCGAATTCCTGGGTCACGATCACCGTCGGATCAGCACTCGTTCTCATTGGAAGCGGAATGGGAAACGTGTCCCTTCCGCCCGTCGTCAAACACTATTTCCCCAGGGCCATCGGGCCAATGACATCCACCTACATGACCTTCGTGTCAATCGGGTCCATCCTTCCGCCACTTATCGCCGTCAATCTGTCTCTCGCGACGTCGTGGCGGTTCGCGCTCGGGGGGTGGGTGATTTTCGCGATTGGCGCGATCATCCCCTGGGTGATGGAGATTCGCCGTGGACGGCGTTCGACGGACGCACCGACCAGTTCTGTTCGTGGCCCGCGCCTGAATGTGTATCGATCTGTCACCGCGTGGGCGGTTGCCCTCTGCCTTGCGGTGTCGTCCATCACGGGATACGGAATGTTCGCGTGGCTGCCGGACATCGCCAAGGAGGCCGTCGGACTGAACGAGTCCGAAGGTGGGTTCATGCTCGCCCTGTTCGCCGCTGCAGGGCTCCCCCTCGCGTTCGGAATTCCGATTCTCGCCAGCCGAATGAAAAACGTCGCCAACCTCGTCTACGTGGGGGCCGGGCTCACCATCGCGGGTGCACTCGGTTTGGCATTCGCGCCAACGGTTGCGCCCTACCTGTGGGCATTCATCTTTGGCACCGGCCCGCTCTTGTTTCCTCTCGCACTGGCACTCATTAACCTTCGAACGAAGTCGAGTAACGCGTCACTTCAGCTCAGCGCCTTCGCACAATTCGTGGCGTATTCGATTGCCGCGACCGTCGCCCCGTTGATGGGACTCTCGCGGGCCATCACCGGAAATTGGCACGTGGCGCTCGTCGGGATCGCCTGCAGTGGGCTAGCCGCGGTGTGGGCGGGCACAGTGCTGTCGCGGAACCACTCCGTCGAATCCGAACTCGCCGATTAGTTAGTCGAGCCAGCGCTCGGCGAGATAATCCGAATTCACACGGCGAACCGTGCCCGAACGGGAACGGAAAATGACACTCTCAGTACGCAGCCACTTTCCCTCGTGTCGAACGCCACGAACGAGTTCGCCGTCCGTGACGCCCGTCGCCACGAAGAAGGTGTTGTCACTCGCGACGAGTTCGTCGGCCGAATAGACATAATCGAACTTGAGCCCCGCGGCCGCACCGCGCTCACGTTCCTCATCCGTGCCAGGAAACAGTCGCCCCTGGATGAAGCCACCCATTGCCTTGATGGCACACGTCACGGCGACGCCTTCGGGGCTGCCTCCGACACCGAAACACATGTCGATGCGGTTGTCGTCACGCGCGGCGTTAATCCCTGCGGCGACGTCTCCGTCAAGAATCAATCGGGTGTGGGCACCTGCGGTGCGAATCTCTTCAATCGCGTCCGCATGCCGAGGACGATCGAGAATAGCGACCTTGATCTCGTTGACCGGCTTTTTCTTCGCTTTCGCGAGCGCCTTGATGTTGTCTGTTAGTGACTGGGATAAATCGATGACACCGTGAGCGTGCGCGCTGGACACGAGCTTCTCCATGTAAAAAACGCTGGAGGCGTCGAGCATCGAGCCGCGATCGGAAACCGCCAACATCGAAATCGCGTGGCCGCGACCCGCCGCGGTCAGACTCGTACCGTCGATCGGATCGACCGCGATGTCGCACTCGGGGCCGTTTCCGTTACCGACGACCTCGCCGTTGAAGAGCATCGGGGCCTTGTCTTTCTCGCCCTCACCGATCACGACGGTTCCCTGAAAGTTCACGGTCCCGAGAAATTTGCGCATTGCGTCGACCGCTGCGCCGTCCGCCGCATTTTTATCGCCACGACCAATGAACGGCAGCGCGCGAATTGCGGCCGCTTCGGTCGATCGCACCAGTTCAAGCGCGAGGTTCCGATCAGGTTGGGTGAATTGCGTGTTCATAGATTCCCTTGAGTCCTGTGAGAGTGGCAACGTCGGTGGTGAGACGGCTTAGTCCCAGAGTAACCGTTAGCGCCGAACAGTAGACTGAGGGCGCGCTCAAACCCTTTACAACAAGGAGAACCATGCCAGTCGCAACGCCCGACAAGTACGCCGAAATGCTCGACACCGCGAAGAAGAACGTGTTTGCGTTCCCCGCGATCAATGTCTCGTCATCCTCCACGATCAACGCCGTGTTGCAGGGACTCACCGAAGCAGGTTCGGACGGAATCATTCAGGTCACGACCGGTGGAGCCGACTTCTTTGCGGGACACACAGTCAAAGCCCGCGCAACCGGTGCGATCGCTATGGCCAAATATGTCCACGAGGTTGCGAAGTCGTACCCGATTACGGTCGCCGTGCACACGGACCACTGCCCCAAGGATGCCCTCGACGGTTTCGTGTTCCCGCTCATCGAGGCGAGCGAAGAGGAAGTCAAGGCGGGTCGAAACCCAATCTTCCAGTCGCACATGTGGGACGGTTCGGCTGTTCCACTCGCCGAGAACCTCGAAATCGCTCAGCAGATTTTGGCCAAGACAAAGAACATCAACGCCATTCTTGAAGTTGAAATCGGTGTCGTTGGCGGCGAAGAGGACGGTGTCAGCCATGACATCAACGAAAACCTGTACACGACTCTCGACGACGCCATTGCCACCGTCGAGGCTCTCGGTCTCGGCGAAAACGGTCGCTACATGGCGGCACTGACCTTCGGAAACGTGCACGGCGTGTACAAGCCAGGCAACGTGAAGTTGCGCCCCGAGATTCTCGCCGACATCCAGAACGGGCTCGCGGCAAAATATGGCACCGACCCCAAGCCCCTCGACCTCGTTTTTCACGGTGGGTCCGGCTCGACCGAGGACGAAATCTTCGAGGCCGTTCGCAACGGTGTCATCAAAATGAACCTCGACACCGACACCCAATACGCGTACACGCGCTCCGTCGCGGGAACGATGTTCACGAACTACGACGGCGTCCTCAAGGTCGACGGCGAAGTCGGAAACAAGAAGGTCTATGACCCTCGTTCATGGGGCAAGCTCGCCGAGACGGCGATGGCATCGCGTGTCGTCGACTACGCGAAGCAGCTCGGTAGTGCGGGTCACGCACTGTAGGAGTTAGGACCGACGTCCACCCAGCGGGCGGTCACCCTCGCCGCGAAGTTCCTTCGGAAGCGAAAACATGAGGTCTTCCGTCGCGGTCGTGACGGTCTCGACGTGGGCGAATCCCGCGGCACGGATATCGGACAGCAACTCATCAACGAGGTATTCGGGAACACTCGCACCCGACGAGATCCCAATCGTTGAAACTCCGTCTAGCCATTCCTGCTTCACTTCGCTCGCGTAATCGATGCGATAGGCGGCGCGGGCTCCCGTTTCCAGTGCTACCTCGACAAGTCGAACGGAGTTCGACGAATTCGACGACCCGACCACCAACACCAGGTCGCACTCGGGCGCAATCTTCTTGATCGCGACCTGGCGGTTCTGGGTCGCATAGCAAATGTCGTCGCTCGGTGGATCTTGCAAGTGGGGAAAACGCGCTCGCAACCGTCGAACCGTCTCCATCGTCTCGTCGACCGACAGTGTGGTTTGCGACAGCCAAATCAGGTTCTCGGTCTCGGGCACCTCAATGATGTCCGCCTCGACGGGATTGTTCACGAGTGTCGTCTGGTCCGGGGCGTGCCCCATTGTTCCTTCGACCTCTTCGTGACCCTCGTGCCCAACGAGAAGGATGTGAAAACCGGTTCGGGAAAAACGTTCGGCCTCGCGGTGAACCTTCGTGACGAGTGGACAGGTCGCATCGATCGCCATAAGGTTCCGGTCGAACGCATCGCTCTTCACCTTGGGCGAGACACCGTGCGCACTGAACACGAGGTGCGACCCCTCGGGAACCTCGTCAACTTCGTTGACGAAA
>CANGCU010000093.1 GCA_947452355.1 Microbacteriaceae bacterium
CGCCTCGCGCATCATTTCGGCAATGCGCTCAAGGCGGTCACAATCCTGCGGAAGAGCGCGTTCAGCGGCGAGACTGATCGCCGCCATGCTGGTCGCTACATGTTCGTCCGCCAGATCTCGAAGGTCGGCCATCGACATTGCACACAGTCGCTGGTGGAAGACCTCGGGTGCGGTGTGCGGCGTTCCGATGATGAAGGTTCCCCCGCTTCGGCCTCGTCGAGTTTCGATGATGCCGTTGTCGCGCAAGGTTTGAAGCGCGTCTCGCACGGTTGCGGTCGCAACGCCGAACATCGTGGTGAGTTGGTTCTCGACGGGAAGTTGATCCCCGTGCCGCAAGAGGCCCAGAGCAATCGCCGTTGTGAGCCTCTCGACAATCGCACCGGAACGGAGGACGTCCGGAAGGGGGCGGAAAACCTGGGATTGGATGCCACCAAACTCATTCATCGTGGCCTCCTTTCGACACGGTCATTCTTGTTTACGATACTGGGAAACCCTCACGTGTTCATTGTTTCTGCTCCACATGATTGAGAATGGTTCTATGGCTTACACCGTCACCAACCCCGCCACCGGAATCGTCGAACGAGAGTTCGCGAGCGCTACCCCTGCTGAGATCGAAAGCGCAATTTCCCGCGCAGACGCGGCACACGTCGTGTGGAGTGCGACGCCACTTTCCGAGCGTGCCGCTGTCATTCAACGCGTGGCCGATATTTATCATGAGCGTAAAGGCGAACTCGCACAGATCATCGCGCGCGAAATGGGTAAGCCCGTCCGCCAGGGGCGCGGTGAAGCGGGATTTGTTGGCGACATTTACGAGTTCTATGCACAGCACGGACCGGCCTTCCTTGCCGACACAGACATGAACCCGATGTCGGGCGGGAGCGCCATTGTTCGCTCGGAATCACTCGGTGTTCTTCTCGGCGTGATGCCGTGGAACTATCCGTACTACCAGGTCGCCCGATTCGCGGGGCCGAACCTGTTGTTAGGAAACACGATCATCCTCAAGCACGCGAGCAACTGCCCCGAATCGGCCCTTGCGCAGGAACAGATTTTTCGCGAAGCGGGATTGCCCGATGGTGCGTACGTGAACCTGTTTGTCGAGAGCCGTCACATTGACACGATCATCTCGGACCCTCGTGTCCAGGGTGTGTCTCTGACCGGAAGCGAAAAAGCCGGAGCCGCCGTCGCCGAATCTGCAGGTCGAGCGCTGAAAAAGGTTGTTCTCGAATTGGGTGGAAGTGACCCCTTTATTGTGCTGGACGACATTAACCTGCCGGAAACGATTGCCGCCGCGGCGTCGGGTCGAATGAGCAACGCGGGTCAGGCGTGCACCGCCGCCAAGCGTTTCATCGTTGTCGATTCCGTCTATGACCGATTCGTCGAGGGTCTGGCTGCACAACTTCAGACATATGTCGCCGGCGACCCGCTCGATCCCGAAACCAATCTGGGCCCGCTGTCGTCGCTCGGCGCGGTTGACGAACTCGTCGAGCAGGTCGCGGACGCCGTCGCACACGGCGCCACACTCGTGACGGGTGGACATCGAATCGGTGAGGTCGGATCGTTCATGGCGCCGACACTGTTGACGAATGTGACTCCTGCAGCGCGCGCGTTTAGCGAGGAGCTGTTCGGGCCGGTCGCCGTTGTCTATCGCGTTGCGGACAAGGACGCCGCGATTGCGCTTGCCAATGGGTCGGAATTCGGACTGTCGAGCGCCGTCTTCGGCGCGAACCCGGACGACACACAGTACGTTGCCGATCGATTGGAATCCGGGATGGTCTACATCAACGAGAACACGGACTCGCATGTCGATTTGCCTTTCGGTGGGATCAAGAAATCCGGTTTCGGTCGGGAACTGGGCCACTTTGGACTAGACGAGTTTGTGAACAAGAAACTCATCAGGACTGCCGCTCGCTAAACCTGTGGATGGTCGCACGGGCTCCGAGCGACGGCTCGCGACACTGGCGGTATGGGGAAAAACGAACAGGGGAGCGCGAGTCTCGAGTTCATCGTCGCCACCGTGGCCTTACTCGTCCCGTTAGTCGCACTGTCGGTAACGACATCCGACATTGCGTCAGCGACGTTCGCAGCGACGGCGGCGTCCCGTCAGGGCGTTCGAGCATTCACTCGGTCCGAGTCGGTGGCACAGGGGAGCGGTCACATTTCGGCGATCACCCAGTTGGCGATGGAGGATCACGGGTTGACGGGTGTCGACTGGAACATGGACATCGACTGTTCGGCGCGCTCATGTCGACAACGGGGGTCAACCGTCCGGGTCACCGTGTCGATAGAGGTACCTCTGCGCTTCGTTCCCGCCCTGCCGGGAATCACCACGGCACCAACGGTTACGGTCTCGAGAAGCGCAACCGCTCGCGTTTCGATTACGTCGGTGACCGAATGAGTGAGCGCGGGTCACTCTTGCCGATGGTGGCAGGGCTGGTCGCACTGTGTGGTGTGGCGATTGTGGGAATCATTGACTCCACGGACCTCGCGTTGGCGCGCACAAACCTGCAATCGACCGCCGACATGGCGGCACTTGTCGGTGCGGAATCCTTCAATCCTCTCAACGCAACGATTGACGGTACGACCGTTGTCGTCCGGCTAACAAACTCGGGCATTCGCCGTGCGGTTCGTGGCTTTATCGCATTGTCAGCTCCCGGAATTCGGGTGACGTCGGCATCAACACCTGACGGTGTCACTGCCCGCATCACCGTCCGCACGACGTGGTCACCACCACTCGGGAACGAGTTCTTTCCATTCCGCATCCCACTGACCGCCACGGCGTCCGCCCGAACGGTCTTCGGGGGCGCGGCCGGCAAACGGTAGTCTGGAAATCTCATGATTTCGCTGGACGTTTCCGACCGCATCGCGGCGCTTCGCTCGTCATTCGCCGACATCGCCAGCGTCATCGATGTGCCGTCGTTGAACCTGCGGATCGCCGAATTGTCGGCGAAAGCCGGGGCAACTGACCTGTGGGACGACCAGGCTGAGGCGCAGGCCGTCACGAGTTCACTGTCTCACGCCCAAACCCAACGCGACCAGGTCGTGACCGTGCAACGTCGCCTTGACGATCTGGACGTTTTACTGGACATGGCGAAAGAAGCAGGTGACGACGATTCGGCGACCGAGGTCCTCGTCGAAATTGCGGCACTCGAGGCCATCATCGGCGAGATGGAGGTACACACCCTTCTGGATGGCGAATACGACGCTCTTCCCGCGATTGTGACGATTCGCTCAGGCGCCGGTGGCGTTGATGCGGCGGATTTCGCCGAGATGCTGTTGCGTATGTATGTCCGGTGGGCCGAGCAACACAAGTATTCGGTCCGCGTGCTGGACACGTCATACGCCGAAGAGGCGGGAATCAAGAGCGCCACCTTCGAGGTCGATGCACCGTTCGCATTCGGAACACTCTCGGTTGAGGCGGGAACCCACCGTCTCGTTCGAATGAGTCCATTCAATTCGGCGGGGAAGCGCCAGACGTCCTTCGCCGCGGTCGAGGTCGTTCCGCTCTTGGCGGCGACCGAGGTGATCGATATTCCCGACTCGGATATTCGAGTTGATGTCTTCCGTTCATCTGGACCGGGTGGACAATCGGTCAACACGACCGATTCCGCCGTTCGAATCACCCACATTCCGACGGGAACCGTTGTCTCGTGTCAAAACGAAAAGAGTCAACTGCAAAACCGTGCCGCTGCACTCCGCGTGTTGCAAAGTCGCCTGCTCTTGATTCAAAAAGAGGAAGAGGCGAAAAAGAAGAAGCAACTCGCCGGTGTCATTACCGCGTCGTGGGGTGACCAGATGCGATCGTATGTGCTCGCTCCGTACCAAATGGTGAAAGACCTGCGCACAAATTACGAAGTCAACAATCCCCAAGCGGTGTTCGACGGCGATCTCGACGGGTTCATCGCGGCGGGTATTCGCCACCGCAAACAGAAGACCGATTAGTCGGGGTGAGTGTCGCTCCGCCGGCAGGGAACACCCTCGCCTAGGCTGAAATCGATGATTCGTTTTGACGGTGTGTCCAAGGTGTACCGGTCGGGAAACCGCCCTGCGCTGCATGACGCGACCCTCGAAGTAAAGCCCGGCGAGTTCGTCTTCCTCGTCGGCGCCTCGGGGTCCGGAAAATCGTCCTTCCTGCGCTTGATTCTGCGCGAAGAGCGACCGTCGGCGGGGATCATTCACGTGCTCGGTCAAGACCTCGGTCGACTCTCAAACCGCCGCGTGCCCGCGTATCGACGCAGCCTCGGTGTCGTCTTCCAAGACTTCCGGTTGCTTCCCAGCAAGACGGTCTTTGACAATGTCGCGTTTGCCCTGCGAGTTTTGGGTCAGAGCGAGGCCTATATTCACGATGCGGTTCCCGACGTTCTTGGTCTGGTCGGGCTGGGCAATAAGGAAAACCGCCTTCCGCACGAGCTCTCGGGTGGTGAACAACAGCGTGTCGCGATCGCCCGCGCGGTCGTCAACAAGCCGGCAATCCTTCTCGCCGACGAGCCGACGGGAAACCTTGACCCCGCAACGTCGGCGGGAATTATGGACGTACTGCGAAACATCAATGCAGCGGGAACCACGGTGCTCATGGCGACGCACGACACCGCAATTGTCAACGACGCCAAGCGTCGTGTTATCGAACTCAGCGATGGACGAATTATTCGCGACGAGGCGGGCGGTCAATACCTCACGCGATCAAACCCGATCGTTGCGGTAGACGATTGGCTTCCGACGCGCGCAGATTCGCAGCCCATCGCCATCGAACCGCTCGATTTCGACCCCATCCCGGCGTTTGACCCGATGTCCCCCACGAGCGAGGCGCTCGATCTGAGCTACTTGGACCGGCTGGGGGAAGACCCGCTATGAAATTGAGTTTCGTCTTTCTCGAGGCATGGAACGGTGTTCGGCGAAACGTCTCGATGGTCGTGTCCGTCATCCTCGTGACTCTCGTGTCGTTGACGTTTGTCGGCTCGGCCGCGTTGCTGCAGTTGCAGGTCGCCAACATGAAGTCGTATTGGTACGACAAGGCGCAGGTGGCGGTTTATCTATGTACGCAGTATTCGACCCTCGGCGCGTGTGATCAACAAGAGGCGAGCGAAGACCAGATTGCGGCTGTCCAAGCGCAACTGGACTCGGACACACTGACGCCGTACATCGACAAGTGGTATTTCGAGAACCACGACGACGCCTTCAAGAATTTCAGCCAACAGTTCAAGGGCAGCCCCGTCGTCGACCTCGTCACCCCCGACCTGTTGCCGCAGACCTTCTGGGTCAACCTCAAGGACCCGACCCAGTCCGCAATCGTATTCGAAGCGGTCGGTGGCATGAGC
>CANGCU010000094.1 GCA_947452355.1 Microbacteriaceae bacterium
AAACCGTGGTGCTGTTGCCCCGCCCGCGGGCGTTTCCCGATTGATTGACGCGACGTGTCCTACGACAGTCGGTTCCACAACGCAAGGAGGCGATTGAGCATTTTCGCATAAGCGTAATTCGATTGCGTTCCCACCGGCGCAATGCCGAACAGACGCTGGGTGGCGACCGTCTGCGCTTCGGTGTATTTGAGAATTCCATCCCGACCGTGACGACGTCCCATTCCAGAGGACTTCATGCCGCCCATTGGGGCGCCGTGTGACGCCCAACTTGCCGAGAACCCTTCGTTGACCGTGACCGTGCCCGACCGGATTTCTTTCGGCACCGAATCGTCGCGTCGCGTCCACACACTTGCATTAAGTCCGTATTCCGAAAGGTTGGCGAGGCGTATTGCCTCTGTGTCATCGGCCACACGATAGACCGCCACGACGGGGCCAAAGGTTTCGCCCGCTCCAAGTGTCATCGCGTCGGTGACGCCCTTCAGGATGGTCGGTTCGAAAAATGTTGCCGCAAGGTCCGGTCGGGCCTTCCCGCCGACGACGATGTGTGCGCCACGGGCGACCGCGTCCGCGACCTGACTGGATACCCTCTCGAACTGGGCGACTGAGATGAGCGGCCCCATGTCGACTTCCCAATCCAATCCCGCACCCAGCTTCATACCGCGGACTCGGTCGGCAAATTCCGCGAGGAATCGATCGTGTAGTTCGTTCACAACATAGATGCGTTCGATACTCACGCACAGCTGACCAGAATTGGAAAAACAGGAACGCACCGCGGCCTGTGCCGCAGCGGATACATCAGCATCCGACAAGACGAGCATCGGGTTTTTGCCACCGAGCTCGCCCGAAAATCCGATCAACCGCGCGGCACATTTCTCGGCGACGGTTCGACCGACCGCGGTGGAGCCCGTGAACATGATGAAGTCGGCCTCGGCCACTAGGGCGTCGCCATGAACTCGGCCGCCACCGTGAACAATCGTGAGAACTCCGTTCGGCAATCCAGCTTCACGCAGAAGTCGCTCGACAATGTCGGCGGTAGCGGGAGTCGCCGCATCGGGCAACAGCACGACGGAGTTTCCCGCGATAAGCGCAGGGATGACATCGGATGCGGGAAGCGTGAACGGGTAATTCCAGGGCGTGATCACGCCAACGACGCCAACCGGTCGGTGGTATTCGATTGCGCGAGTCAGGAACGGAATTGCGCCCTTGCGTCGAAAGGGTCTAAGAAATCCACTTGCTCGCCGACCGTAAAAGTGGGCGAGTTGTGCTGCATCTACCGCCTCTTCGAAGGCGCTCAGGCGATTCTTCAGTGTCTCGGTCTGAATCGAATCCAGAATTTCCGATTGATTCCGATAGACCAACGTGGAGAATCGGCGTGCGATGGCTGCCCGTTGGCGAACGGGAACGCGCTCCCATTCCTGCTGTGCAACACGCGCACGCTGCACAACATCGTTCATTTCCACATTGTCACCCTAGGGGATTCGCTGTGGCGTGTGTGTCGCGATTTGACATTAATCTGAATCTTGTCTATATTTTCTACCAATGCGATAGACAAACTAACGAAAGGACTACCGCACTCATGAACACCCTCACTCGCCTCGGTGCTGTACTCGCCGCGACATCGATCCTCGTTGTCGCCGGCTGTGCCGCAACCCCCGAAGCCGCACCGTCCGCAGCACCGGAAATCACAACGGTTCGACTCGGATACTTCCCCAACCTCACACACGCACCCGGACTCATCGCAACCCAAAAGGGTTTCTTTAAGTCGGAGCTCAAGGCAATTAATCTCACCCTCACTCCGACTGCGTTCAACGCAGGTCCCGATGTGGTCACGGCGCTGTTTGCTGACTCGCTCGACTGCTCGTACATTGGCCCGAACCCGGCAATCAACGCCTACGCTCAATCCGAAGGTGCTGCGGTTCGCATCGTTTCCGGCTCAACCTCTGGTGGTGCGGCACTCGTCGTTCGCGACGGCGTCAACACCGCGGCCGACCTCAAAGGTTTGACCATCGCCACCCCGCAGCTCGGCAACACGCAGGACGTTGCGGCCCGCAACTGGCTTTCCGAGCAGGGTCTTGCGACCGACGTCGAGGGTGGCGGGGACGTTTCAATCAAGCCCCAATCAAACTCGGACGGCCTGGCCGCTTTCTCGGCTGGTGAGATCGATGGCGCGTGGGTTCCCGAGCCATGGGTTTCGTCGTACGTTGCCGCTGGCGCACACGTGCTTCAGAACGAAGCGGACCTCTGGGATGGTGGACAGTTCGTCACAACGGTGATTCTTTGCCGCACTGACTTCATCGACCAGCACCCCGACGCAGTCACCGCACTACTCAAAGGACACCTCGCTGCTCTCGACCTCATCGCGAGCGACCCCGAGGGTTCTCAGGCAGCCGTCAACCTCGCCTTGGCAGGTCTGACCGGTTCGTCGATCGACCCGAAGGTTCTTGCTTCCGCATGGAAGAACATGACCTTCACCGCGGACCCGTTGTCGGCGACGCTCGTCACTTCGGCCGAACACGCCGTCTCGGTTGGATTGCTTGAACAGGACAAGATCGATGCTGCCGGTGGTTTGCCGGGAACGCTGTACTCGCTTGACCTGCTGAACGCATTGCTCGCCGAGCGCGGAGAGGCTGCGGTCAACTAATGAAACAAGCGGAGCTCATGCTCCGCGCGGATAACGTAAGCAAGTCATTCGGCCCGGAGGGCGCGGCAACCGTCGCGCTCTCCGGTGTTGACATGTCTATCCGTGCCGGAGAATTTGTCACCATCGTTGGAGCGTCGGGCTGCGGTAAGTCGACGCTCCTCAACCTGTTTGCGGGACTCGATAAACCCAGTTCGGGAACTATCGAGGTCAACGGCAAGGTCGCACTCATGTTCCAAGAAGCGACCTTGTTGCCGTGGCTTACCGCCCGCAAAAACATTGAGCTCGCGCTCAACTATGCGGGTGTCGCTCGGTCAGACCGTGATGCACGCGTCGCGGAACTTCTCGACATCGTGAGGCTCGGGGACTGGGCAGATAAACGACCGCACGAGCTGTCGGGTGGGATGCGCCAACGTGTCGCCCTCGCTCGATGCCTCGCCCAAGGCGCACGAATCGTTCTGATGGATGAGCCACTCGGCGCACTTGACGCGATGACTCGTGACCACCTGCACGACGAGATCGAAAGCATCGTTAAGGCTCAAGGTCTTACCGTCGTTTTCGTTACCCACAACATGCGCGAAGCCGTTCGACTTGGTGACCGTGTAATCCTCATGGGGAGCCGACCGGGCCGAGTCGTTTATGAACAATCCGTTCCGCTCAAGCGGCCTCGGACGATGGACTCAAACGACATTGCCTCGCGTGCGGCTGACCTGACCAACCGTCTCAAAGCCGAACAAGGAATCCTCGAAGGAGCCGACTCATGACCATCAACAACGCCTCGCGCACTCAAACGACATTTAGTGCACGAAACGCCTGGGCGTGGACGTGGCCAAAACTGTTCGCGATCGCGCTGGTGCTTGGCGGATGGGAATTGTTGTTTCTGTCCGAGTGGCGCCCCAGTTACGTTTTACCTGGCCCGATTGAAACGTTTGATGCTCTCTTTAAGATGGCGGGTACGGAACGCTTCTGGCTCGCGGTAAAGACCACCATGACCCGAGCGGGAACCGGTTTCATTCTCGCCCTCGTTTTGGGCAGCATCGTGGGAATCGCGGTTGCTCGGATAAAGCCGCTTCGGCTCGCAGTAGGAAACGTGATCACTGGTTTGCAAGTCATGCCATCGATTGCGTGGTTCCCGCTTGCGATTCTCGTTTTCGGTCTCAACGAACAAGCAATTCTGTTCGTCGTCGTGCTTGGCGCTGGGCCGTCGATTGCGAACGGTGTGATTGCCGGAATCGATCACGTACCGCCGGCATTCACTCGACTGGGTCGGGTTCTCGGTGCAGGGCCGATTGCGCTATATCGCGACATCGTGCTTCCTGCGGCGCTACCGACCTACGTCGCGGGACTCGTTCAGGGTTGGTCGTTTGCGTGGCGAAGCCTGATGGCAGGAGAACTTCTCGTCATCATCGCGGAAACCCCGTCACTCGGAACCACCCTGGACTTTGCACGCCAAATGTCGAAGGTTCCCGAACTCATCGCCACGATGATCGTGATCCTTCTCATCGGCATGCTTGTGGATAGCGTCTTCGGGACAATCTCCCGGAAAATCCGCCGCGATCGCGGTCTCGCAATCGACGACTAACCTGACGCGCATTATCCTCCGGCTCGAGGGTGGGCTGGAGGATAATGTGCCCGGTTACCAAACCCGCAACGGGTACGTTTCCATCGCCTGCCGAAGAGTCGGCATGTCGACTGACCACGTGCGGATGTTTGCGTCGCGGGCCGCAACAATCTGTGCGTAGTGCTGGCCCCTTGCTTCGCATACGACACGTTGCCACTGGCGCCAGCGCGGCTGGAACTGACGCTCCGTCCCCCATCCTTTGGATTTCTCCGGGGTGATGATGATGACGGTGGTATCAGGGCCGGAGAACATCGAGGTGAGCGCCTGGCTCCCAACTTCCGAAATAACGACCTTTGCCGCGCGGAAATGTTGAATCTGCTTCTCGATCGGGTCGTCGATGGGGTACCAGGTCGTGAAACCGAGCGATTCGAAATAGTTTCGCAATTCGTCCTTGTTCTCCGCTCCCATTCTTTTTCCTTCTGGGCGGCGCGCGACGTACAACAGTTCGGGCAACGTTGGGTCGTCCTCGATTCCCTTCGTGAATGCCTGAACGACACGTTCTAGGCGATTCGCGTCGTGAACTCGTTTGTATCCCGGCTTCGACAGGTGGGTCGGCACGAGAAGTTCGTCGACATGGACGAACGAGCCTCTTTCTGATTTCGGGAAGCGTTGAATTCCGGACTCGTCAATCCCCAAGCGAGCGAGAAGTTTGGTGTCACCCCACTGGATATTGAGAATTGGAACTTCGGGATAGTGCTGGTGAAGTGTGACCATCCGCGGAAGCCGATGTAGCAACCAGTGCCCGTATGCCGGCGGGCGCATCAGTGCCGTTCCGTGTGTTCCCGAATAATCCGCCACGACATCCGTGTCGAGCAGTGGTTGGCGTTGCGCCTCTGAGCCAAAAAATCGTGAATCTCGAAGCGTGAACCCGGATGCGGTCACAATCTTGTTGTCTATCGAAACGAAAGCGTCCGTGATTCGCAGGATTGCCTCGGGGGCGATCAGGCTGTGTCGATCTCGGGGGCGACGTTCAAGGACCCAGTAACGCCAGTGGTCAAGGTCCTTCCATTCACCGTTGAC
>CANGCU010000095.1 GCA_947452355.1 Microbacteriaceae bacterium
ATCGACGCATAATTTTTCCCGAACGAGTTTTGGGAAGGTCTTCCACCAAATAGATGTCCCGGGGTCGAGCGATCGCCCCGATTTCCCTCACAACGTGTGCTTTCAGTTCCGCGATCTCATCGTCGGGATTGGCGATGTCTTTCGCGCGCTTTTTCAGAACGACGAAAGCGACAACAGCCTGACCAGTCGTCTCGTCCGAAGCACCGACAACCGCCGACTCTGCGACTGCGTGGTTCGAGACGAGCGCCGATTCAATCTCCATCGTTGACAGACGGTGGCCAGAGACGTTCATGACGTCGTCCACACGACCGAGCAACCAGACGTCCTTGTCCGCGTCGAGGTGCGCTCCGTCACCAGCGAAATACTTGCCCTCGAAGGTTGACCAATACGTTTCAGCGAATCGCGCGGGGTCTTTCCAAATTCCGCGAAGCATCGATGGCCACGGTTCGGTTATCACGAGTAGTCCGCCAGCGGCCGCGCCGACGGGTGCACCATTGTCGTCGAGGACATCAACCGAGATTCCCGGAAGCGGAACTTGCGCGCTTCCCGGCTTTGTCGTCGTGATGCCGGGTAGCGCCGAGATCATGATGGCACCGGTTTCGGTCTGCCACCATGTGTCGACGATGGGGCAATTGTTCCCGCCGATCACCTCGCGGTACCACATCCACGCTTCGGGGTTGATCGGCTCGCCGACCGAGCCCAGCACGCGCAGCGAGGACAGGTCTCGTGCCTGGGGAATCTCACGGCCAGCCTTCATGAATGAGCGAATCGCGGTTGGTGCTGTGTAAAAGATTGAAACCTTGTACTTTTCGATGATGTCCCACCATCGTCCGGGCGCGGGAAAATCCGGAGTCCCCTCGTAAATCACTTGCGTCGCGCCGTTGGCGAGCGGACCGTAGACAACATAGGAGTGCCCCGTAATCCAGCCAATGTCGGCGGTGCACCAGTAGACGTCGGTGTCCGCGTGAAGGTCAAATACGTTGCGGTGGGTGAATGCGGCCTGGGTCAGGTACCCTCCACTCGTGTGCAGAATCCCTTTGGGCTTTCCGGTCGTTCCGGATGTGTACAAAATGAACAGGGGATTCTCGGCGGGGAAGCCTTGGGCAATATGGTCATCGGACATCGGAGCCATTTCGTCGTGCCACCACAGGTCGCGACCGTCGGTCCACGTGATTTCATTTCCGCCGCGCTTGACGACGAGAACCTTGTCAACCGTCGGTGTCTGCGACACGGCCTCGTCAACGGCGTCCTTTAGGTTGAACACCGCACCTTTTCGGTATCCACCGTCGGCCGTGATGACAAGTTTCGCTTCAGCGTCCTCGATTCGAGCTCGAAGACTTTCGGCGGAGAACCCGCCGAACACCACTGAATGGATTGCACCGACCCGCGCGCACGCGAGCATCGCCACGACGGCTTCGGGAATGAGGGGCATATAAATGGCAACGCGGTCACCTTGCCCAACACCAATACTGGCCAACAGATTTGCCGCGCGTCGGACCTCGTCCGTCAGTTCGCGATAGGTGATGTCTCGCGAATCACCGGGCTCCCCCTCGAAGTGAATAGCAATGCGATCCCCAAGCCCCGCCTCGACGTGCCGGTCGAGACAGTTGTAGGCGATGTTGAGCTCGCCATCCGCAAACCATTTTGCAAACGGAGCACCCGACCAATCGAGTGTTTGCGTGAACGGTTTGTGCCAGTGCAGTTCCCGTGCTCGATCGGCCCAGAAAGCCAGTCGATTGTTACTGGCCGCGACATAGAGTTCGGGTTTGGCAATCGCCTGTGCGACGAACGAATCCGAAGGTGGGAAACGACGGTCCTCGTGAAGGAGGCTGTCGATTGTTGTAGTGGACATCGTCGTCCTTGCCGTTAGTTGAGCGGGTAATTATGTGGACATAACATTAGCGCGAGCGCCCTGGAAACGGAGAGTTATGAGGCCACCGGCTGAGCGTACAAGTGGTATTCGGACAAAGTCGTGAGCCCAACCTTCGAATACAACCCCAGCGCACCAGATGCGTTTCCGGTATCCACGGCGAGGTCGGCGTCGGTGAATCCGCGACTCGCGCAATACGCGAACGCCCAGCGTAAGAGCAATTCGCCGTAACCGCGTCCCTGGAAATCGTGTCGAACCCCGAGGACATCGACGAAACCACCGTTTTCGTGTGCGTTGTCGTTGGTGCAACTCACGAACCCGGCAACGTCACCGTTCACGCGGAGAAGAAAACGACCATCTGGGTCAGCCCCTTCATAATTACGAAAGTGCGGGATCCATTGATCTGCGGGGCGCGGGGTGAAACCGAAGTGTTGGGAAAACGAGTCTTGGTGCGCGGCGTGCCAGTCAACGAAATCGCTATCCGTAGTGATGACGTCAATCGATGCGTTCGCGGGAAGGTCGGGGTAGGTTTCGCCCCGAAGGGGGCGAGTCAAAAGGTGATATCGGCGCAGCAATTCGTATCCCGTTGAGGCGAAAATGCCCGCCATTTCGACATCACGGTAATTCACGGTCACCCACACAACCCAGCCGGGGAATTCGCTCTCCGCTGTGTCGCGGCACCAGTTCCACACTTCAGACATGTGGTCAAATCCCGGTTGGCGGAACAGTTCCACTTCGATCCGCTGGCGATGGGCATCCGGCTGCATGCTCGCCCACGCCAGGGTGCGGCCCTCCTCTGTCCACAACTGATTGCGCACGGCGTCGTAATGTCCACGCAGCAGTTCGATTGGCCAGGCTTCAGATGCCGGTTTGTGTTTGTCGTCGAGTCCAGATTCTTGCGCGTCGATCAGTGCGCGCAATTCCGCCACGTCATCCATGGTCGGTTCACGAGTTTCCATGCCACGCCTCCTTGGCGAACGTGAGTTACGGTTGCGGCGAAATGAGGCCGTTTTCCATCAGCTGGCTCCACACAAGAGGCGATGCCGTCAGGTGATAGAACGGGGAAATGTGTCCGTTGTCGCGCCACACGAACATTCCGCCATGAACAGCATCACAACGGTTGTTTGGGCAATAGGCATTGTCGAGGTCGATGACCGGAAAGCCCAAATCAATGGCGGTCTGTGTCGCTAGATCCACGCGCGATTCGAACGGCCGGGAGCATGAACCTGGTTCGTCACGGTGGAGTTTTATGCACAACGACAGTTCTGGCCCACGCTTGGGGTTGTCCTTGACCACCGCAACCGGTATGCCGTTCGCCTTCATTTCACCGTACAGTTCAGCAAACGGGTTAATTGGGTTGAGGGGATTCTCTGCGCTCGCATAGCTCACTCTCGATGCCTGCGCAAAGATAACCAGGTCGAATTCGCCGGAATTGAGTCGTGGTTCAATTTCTCGATTGTGTTGGGTGCACCAATCGAAATGATAAAGCCGATAAGAACATCGCGGGCTGAGGAATTCATGAACCGCATACCCGGCGCGTTTGCCGATCTGGTCCATGCTCGCCCACATCGCGCGCGCGTGCGAATCACCGACGATTGCAATGTTTCGCGTGGACGTAATGTCGCCCATGACGCAATCGATGATCATGGTGTCGACTTCGTATTGGCAGGTTTTCGTTCGAGGCGGGCTGATGGGATAAGCGGCGGAATCAAATTCCAGCTTCGTGCTGGGTGGGCAATCGTAGATTGCCGACCCTGCCCCATCGCAGTAGGGAAGAGTGAACGGATATTGCTCAACCGAACCTGTCGTGTCCATTGCCGTCGGCGTCGACAGCATGATTGCCGAAAGGTCTTGGTTCGTTTCTTGTTTACCGAAGTTGTGGGGGATGACGGCGTTCACGGCGACGACGGCCGCCGATACAACTAGCGCGATAGACCCGACGGCAAGAGGCCTCAGGGTCCACGCCGCTTTCGCCCGTCGGACGGGGTTTTCGATGAAGCGATAGGTAAGTTCGGCGAGTACCGCAATCACGGCCAGCGCCGCCAGCTTCGAGGCGGCACCCAATTCGTGTCCGAGGAAAATCGGGAGCAGAATCACCATCGGCCAGTGCCAGAGGTAAATCGAGTACGACCTATCCCCGAGCCATTCCGCTGCGGCAAGGACGGGCTTCGAGAAAGGAAGTGGTTTCGATGCCGCCATTGGGCCGGTGGCGAGGATGAGTGCGGTCGCAATCGCTGACGGAAGAATTCCGATACCAGGGGCGAAATCATTGAGACCGGGGATGAGGAATGTGACCGCGAGTGCCAACCAGCTAATGCGATTGACGAGGAGTTGACCCTTCCATGGAGCACGTTCTCGTTGAGCCCACACTGCGGTTGCTGCGCCAATCGCGAGTTCCCATGCCCGAGCGAACGTGTCGAAATACGACGCATGTTCGCCTTGCGCGATAAGAATTGCGTAAACCAAAGAACCGGTGGCAATAACGGCGAGGGAAATGCCCAGAATTCGGTTGATACGGACCTTTGATCGGTTTGCGATCCATAACGCGAGAATGACGAGAACGGGCCACACAAGATAGAACTGTTCTTCAACCGACAGCGACCAATAGTGCTGCAACGGCGAGGTGAGGTCATCTTGGTGGTCGTAATTGGTGGCGTCGAGGCCCAGCAGAACATTTTCGAAACTAAACGCCGAAGCGAACACATGGCGACTGCTCGTCAAGATCTGGCTGGCCAGCATCGTCAGGTTTGTCGCGATTGCGGTGGCAATGATGACGGTGATTGCGGCGGGGAAAATTCTGCGGATTCGACGTACCCAGAAAGCCGTGAGGCGGAGCGTTCCGGTTGAGCTCACCTCGCGCAGGATCAGAGACGTGATGAGGAATCCTGAGATCACGAAGAACACGTCGACGCCGAGGAACCCACTGACTAGGCGGTTTGACCAGAAGTGGTAAATGACAACGGATGCGACAGCGAGTGCTCGAAGGAACTGGATGTCGCGTCGGTTGTGATTGGCCACGGATTTACTCATCACGCCATCCTAGCAATGGGGGCTATCGGCCACGGAGGGAGGGCTGGACGGGTTTTCCTCGATGTGAAATTAGCTAAAAAGCTCGCGATGCTGTGACAACGTGATGCGTGTCCGCCGGATGTGACCCTCCAGGGCAAGTTCCGCCTGGCGCGTGTCTTTTCGCACAATCCCGTCGAGAATCATTTTGTGTTCCATGTGCGTCGCATCGGAATGTGCGAAATCGCTCAGTTGGGCAAAGGCGCGGCGATAGTGCTGCGTCGTGTTCCAAATTCGCTCGACGAACTCTTTGAGCATCCCGTCGTCTGCTCCTGCGTAGGACAAAAGATGAAATTCACGATCGAGCCGCAAGAAGCTTTCAATCTCG
>CANGCU010000096.1 GCA_947452355.1 Microbacteriaceae bacterium
AATCGTCGCGTCACCGTAGGTGAACCCGCCCGGCGAGATTGTGGGCCAGGGGTCGGTCCACGCGAGTTCACCAAAAGCGACAGTGCCTCCCCACACCGAGAACTCCGCGTCCGCATCGACGGCCTGAACGTCTTCCATAAAGATTCGCGAATCGAGCCACGCCGCGAACTCCGACCCCGTTGCCCCGTGAACGATGAGCATCGTCGCGTCGGGCGACTCGAGGACGTGGACACTGTGGCGGATTCGACCTTGACCGTCGAGCTCGAGCGCATCACGGCTGTCACCGACGGCGAGCCCGCGAACGTCCTGACTGAGGACCGCGTTGAGCACGTCGAACCGATCGATTCCCGTGACGCGAACGAGACCGGCGGTTACCGAAACGGCGGCGTTTCCATCGACCAATCGGCGTTGGTCGACGAAGGGGTTCGACATCGTTAGCGCTGACCGCGGAAGAGTCGAACGAGAACGACGATGCTGGTCACACCGATAGCGACGAATGCGAGTCCCAACAGGCTCAGGAAGAAGATTTCAAACCAGAAGTTCATGTGTTTAGCCTAAACCGTTCAACGGCCAGGCAATGGCGATTCCGACGGCACCGATGACAAGACTGCCGGCAGTAGTGAACGCGAGTCGATTCACCAGTCCCTGCTTGCGTTGCATCGACAGTTGGACGATGAACGAGACAAGCAACGTCGCCCCCATCGTGATTGATATACCGGTTGCCCACTGGCTGCCGCCGCCCACGACGGCAGCGGCCGTCCCGACGATGGCGATAATCCACGAGGGCAGTGCAGAGGCTAGTCGGCGGGGCATATGACCATGGTAAACGCGCCTAAACTTAATAAAACCGCGGGAGGAGTGGGTCGTGTCTCGAATACTCGTACTTTCGTCGACTTCCGAAACGATCATTCCCGCACTGGGTCTCCTTCCCCACGATCTCATCGTCGCGCCTTTGGCACCCCAATCGCTCGCAACTCACGGCGATGTCGACCTCATTCTGATTGATGGTGTCTCCGACCTGGTCGCAGCAAAGGCGATGTCTGGAATCCTGTCCACTGCTCAGCTTTCGGTCCCGGTTCTCATTGTTGTGGCCGAAACATCTCTGTCAGTCATGGACTCGTCGTGGGGAATTTCCGATTTTCTCCTGCCGAACGCGTCTCTCGCCGAGGTGGATGCGCGAATCCGTCTCGCAATCCAGTCAGCGCGCGGCGTCACGCAGTCTGGACTGTCGCACTCGGGTGTATCCATTGACGAATCGAGCTACCAGGCGAACGTCGGCGGACGTCCTCTCGATCTGACGTTCAAAGAATTCGAATTGTTAAGGTATTTGGTGGCAAATCCAGGTCGCGTGTTCACCCGTGAACAATTACTGTCGGATGTATGGGGATACGACTATTTCGGTGGAACGCGAACCGTTGATGTTCACGTTCGACGACTCCGCGCCAAACTCGGTGACCACGAATCGGTCATCGGGACGGTTCGCAATGTCGGCTATCGATTTGCTCCAACAGGAGACGACGAATGAGTGACCCGAACGCCATCACAGGTTCAACCGACGCCGAACTCGACGACGATTGGGTAGACAGCCACACCGTCAAGGACGCATCGCTGCCCGCGGATCGTTTTTTCGACCGTGAGTTGTCATGGCTTGAATTCAATCGTCGGGTCTTGCAGCTCGCCGAAGATACGACGATTCCGTTGCTCGAGCGCCTCAACTTTCTCGCGATTTTCGCCAACAACCTCGATGAATTTTTCATGGTTCGAGTCGCGGGACTCAAGCGTCGAATCGAAACAGGTATCGCCGCACACAACAACATCGGCCGAGGACCGCAGTTAGTCCTCGACGACATCCACGTCGCTGCGAACGCGATGCAGGTCGAACACGCGCGATTGGCGGTGGACGTCATTCGACCCGCCCTCGCAGAGGCCGGCGTTCTGATCAACACGATGGACGACTTGTCCCCCACTGACCGAGCGACAATCGAAGAATTGTTTGTGTCGAGCATCTTCCCCGTACTCACGCCGCTCGCAGTGGACCCAGCACATCCGTTTCCCTACATTTCCGGGCTTTCACTGAACCTCGCGGTTCGCGTGCAGAACCCGAAATCGGGCGAAGAGAACTTTGCGCGAGTGAAGGTCCCAGCAATCCTCCCGCGCTTTGTCGAACTCCCCGGAGGCAACGACGGCACACTGCGTTTCGTTCCCCTGGAAGAGGTCATCGCCCACCACCTCGTTGCACTTTTCCCTGGCATGGCGATTCTTGACCATCATTTCTTCCGCGTGACACGTAACGAAGACTTGGAAATCGACGAGGACGAGAGCGAGAACCTGCTCAAGGCACTCGAGAAGGAATTGTCACGCCGACGATTTGGTGCGCCGATTCGCCTCGAAATTAGCGAAGACATGGACGACGTGACGCTCGGTCTGCTTATTCGCGAATTGGGAATGAGTGACGGTGAGGTTTACCGTCTTCCCGGCATCCTTGGACTCGACCAGTTGTTCCAGATTTCGGGAATCGCCCGCCCCGACCTCAAATTCAACAAACACATTCCCACGACCGTGGCTCAATTCCAGCCGGCCGAGCCGGGCGGTACTGCCGATATCTTCGGTGCACTTCGAAACGGCGAGGTGCTCGTTCATCACCCGTACGAATCGTTCGCCACCAGCGTCCAAGCCTTCGTCGAACAGGCCGCGACCGACCCTAACGTCCTCGCAATCAAACAGACGCTGTACCGAACCTCCGGGGATTCGCCGATCGTTCGATCGCTCATCACCGCGGCCGAGTCGGGTAAAGCCGTCCTGGCGTTGGTCGAAATCAAGGCGCGATTCGACGAACAGAACAACATCACCTGGGCTCGCCAACTCGAGCGCGCGGGAGTTCACGTCGTGTACGGGCTGGTTGGGCTCAAGACGCACTGCAAATTGACTCAGGTCGTTCGTCGCGAAAAATCTGGAGACATTTCGTATTACTCGCACATCGGAACCGGAAATTACAACCCGAAAACGAGCCGTGTTTACGAGGACCTCGGGCTGTTCACGAATTCCGCGGAAGTCGGGGCGGAACTCACCCGCCTGTTCAACGAACTCAGTGGGTACGCCATCGAAAAGAAGTTCAAGCGGCTTCTCGTCGCACCTCGGCACCTTCGCGACGGTTTGCTCAAGAACATTGCGCGCGAGACGGAAGCGGCCCTCGCCGGCGAGAAGTCGGGTATCCAATTCAAAATGAATTCCCTCGTCGATGAAACCATCATTGACGCGCTGTATCGCGCGAGTCGTGCGGGGGTCCCGATCGACATCAGCGTTCGCGGGATATGTTCTCTCGTGCCCGGCCTTAAGGATCTGTCCGAGTCGATCCGAGTTCGCAGCGTCCTCGGGCGATACCTCGAGCATTCGCGAATTTATTCCTTCCACAATTCCGGCAAGACCACGGTGTACATCGGCAGCAGCGACATGATGCATCGAAACCTCGATCGGCGCATCGAAGTTCTCATCAAATTGGAAAACCCCGAACACATCGAGCGAATCCAGCACCTCTTCGAACTTCACATGAATGACTCGTCGTCAACCTGGTCACTGGCGGCGAACGGTGAATGGACTCGCCACACGGGAATGGCGGGCGGATTGCTCGACATTCAAGAAACGTTGATGGCGGAATACACGACTCGCGATACGCGAGGTAAAAATAAGTGAAAAATTCAGACATGGTCGTCGCCGCTGGCGCGGTCCCGTGGAGGGTCGTTAACCGAAAACTTCAGGTTCTCGTCGTCTACCGCAAACAACACCGAGACGTGTCCATCCCCAAGGGCAAAGTTGACCCAGGCGAGACACTCCCCCACACGGCGGTTCGCGAGATTTTCGAAGAAACGGGTCTTCGCGTGAATCTCGGCCCGTCTCTCGGTTCCGCGCACTACATCCAGCCCACGAATAACAAACCCAAGATTGTTCACTACTGGGCCGCGGAGGTCGATCCGGTCGCCGAAGCGAAATCCAAATTCGTGTCCAACGACGAAATTTTCGCCCTCGAATGGCTCACCGTTAAAAAGGCGATTCGTTCACTGACGTATGAACACGACCGCGAGTTGGTCGAAAACCTCAAGGCGTTGTGGAAATCCGGCTCAATGCACACGTTTGCCCTGATCGTCGCGCGCCACGGCAAAGCGACGGCGCACGAAAATTGGGACGGCCCCGATTCGCTGCGCCCGCTCGTCGCCGTCGGAATGCAACAGTCCCGGGACATCGCCGGCGGGCTCACCGCCTTCGGCCCGTCGGCCATCATCTCGTCCCCTGCTATTCGTTGCCTGCAAACGGTGGCACCGCTGTCCTACAAACTCGGGATGGAAATTCGCGAGTCAGGCAAAATCTCGCAAGATAAGTGGACGAAGGAGGGCGACCGGGTCGCGGATTTCGTAACGACCCGACTCCGCAAAGCGGTCCCCGTCGTCATGTGCTCGCACGGTCCGGTTATCCCGCAAATCGTTAGCGAAATCATCCGACAAACCGGCGGCGCGGTCACGGATGACGCACGCCGCGCCGCGTCGCTCGGCACAGGAGATTTCGCCGTATTCCACATCGCCAAGGTCGGTCGCGGATACCGACTCGTTTCGATTGAGACCCACACCGCCCCATAAGGTGTCGGGCCGTGGGTTACGCCTCTCGGCACGTTGCCACTCGCGGTGGCTCATAATTAATGGAACCCGGGGAATCCGCACGACCCGACTTGACTAGTCTACGAGCCCCACCTAATCCTCGATTCAGGAAAGTTTGTCCGTCCGCGCCAACACCGCACAAGCGCGCAGGTCAGATGCAAAATCAGCGAGAGTGACAGCGCGCTCCAAAAATGAACTTGACCCGATCTCGGAATCAGCGACGAGCGCGGTTACGCCGTGCGCTTCGATTCGGCAATAGGCGGCGGCCCGCTCGAGCGCATCGGAAAGGTCTCCGACGAATGCGCCACGCAGGATTTCATCCGCGAGTTCCCGAATGTCTTCGGGACCGGTCGGTTGACGCGCGCCCGCGATGACCTCGTCGATAGTGTTCAGGTCGTTCGCACCGCGTTGGTAGGCGTGGGCGGCCGT
>CANGCU010000097.1 GCA_947452355.1 Microbacteriaceae bacterium
ATTCGGGTCCGAGACGGCATCGCTCTTGACGTCCTCTCACCGAGAGCGCGAACGTCGGTCGCGGGGCTCATCGCCGATGGGTTGGTCGATGGGACGGCCGCGATCGCGGGCCGAGTGGTGCTGACCGATCGAGGGCGACTGCTCGCCGATTTCGTCGTGCGAACCATTCTCACTGACTAGCCTGTGGTGCCCGCTGGAACCGTGGCGTCGCGCATCACGCGTACTATTGAGGCATTAGCAATCTACTAGCGAGAGTGCCAATTCGGGAGGTGTTGATGGTTTCGCAACGTGCGTTAGACGTTCTGCGCGTCATCGTCGAAGACTACGTCGATTCGCGCGAACCTGTCGGGTCCAAAGGCATCGTCGAACGCCACGATTTCGGAGTTTCGGCCGCGACGATTCGCAATGACATGGCGATTCTGGAAGAAGCGAACCTCATTCACGCACCGCACACTTCGGCCGGACGCGTCCCGACGGACCTTGGGTACCGTCGGTTCGTTGATTCGCTCAGCGACGTTCGACCGCTGACAAACCAACAACTCGTTGCGATCCAACGATTCCTGGATGAGTCGTTGGACCTCGACGATTTCTTTGGTCGAACGGTGAAGCTTCTATCGGACCTCACTAATCAGGTAGCGATGGTGCAATTCCCTGCGCTCGGCAACGAGAGGGTCGCCCACGTCGAGATTGTCCCGGTGTCCTCGAGCAAGGCGTACCTCGTATTGATCACCGCAGCGGGAAGCGTCGATCGACGAATGGTCGATTTCGACACCGACCTGGACGAGGCGACGCTCGCGGATGTGCGTTCTCGTGTAGCGACAACCATGTCAGACGTCTCGCTCGGAGACGTCGACGGAGCGATGGCTGCTCTTGTTCAGTCCGTTCCGCCGACACTTCGTCCGATTATCGAGGCGCTTCGTTCGGCGCTGCGCGCGCAGGTTGATTCGCATCGGAAGGATCGGCTCATTGTCGCGGGCACACCCAAATTGGTCCGAGCCGACATGGATTTCACGAGGTCAGTTGCTCCCGTGCTCGACGCCATCGAAGAGCAAGTGACGTTGTTGCGTCTGTTTGGAGAGATGCGCGCGTCCAGCGATGACTCCGGTGTTCGTATTGGTCGTGAGATGACCGAGGACTTATCGGACACCGCGATCGTCTCGCGCGCCTATTCCTCGATGGGCGGAGATTCCGCTCGCGTGGCAATCCTCGGTCCAACCCGAATGAACTATCCACTAAACATGGCTGCGGTCGAAGCCGTCGCGCGCTATCTCTCTGACGTGTTGGGAGATGACGCGTAATGGACCACTACGAGGTGTTAGGCGTCGAACGCGACGCGAGCCAGGATCAGATCAAAAAGGCGTATCGCAAACTTGCCCGCGAACTGCACCCCGACGTGAACCCGGCCGAAGACGCCGAGGAGCGATTCAAGGCGGTCACGCACGCGTTCGATGTGCTCGGTGACCCCGAACAGCGACGAAATTACGACATGGGTGGTGCTTCTGGTTTCGGGGGAATGCCCGGGTTCGGCAATATGGGCGACGTCTTTGATGCGTTTTTCGGCGGCGGACAATCTCGCGGACCGCAATCTCGCGCCCAGCGAGGGAATGATGCGCTCCTGCGCGTCGACATTGAACTCGTCGACGTGATTTTTGGCGGTGACCGCGAAATCGAGGTTGACACCGCCGTGTTGTGTGACACCTGTAACGGCACCTGTTGTTCGCCGGGGACAAGCCCTCAGCGCTGTGACGTGTGTGGCGGAAGCGGGTCGGTTCAACGACAGGTTCGAAGCCTCCTTGGAAACATCGTGACCGCGACGCCCTGTGGCTCCTGCCGTGGTTACGGAACGACCATCGCCGCACCGTGTCCAACCTGTGCCGGCCATGGTCGAGTACGCGCACGAACCACTCTCGACGTCAACATTCCCGCGGGAATCGAAACTGGGCAACGAGTTCAGATCCGCGGAGTCGGTGAAGTCGGTGAAGCGGGTGGACCCGCTGGTGATGTTTATGTTGAATTCCACGTCACCCCCTCCGAGGTCTGGGCGAGACAGGGTGACGACTTGCTAGCGACCGTTCAAATCGACATGGTCGACGCGATTCGGGGCACGTCGGTGACTCTCGAGGCGCTCGACGGTGAGGTCACGGTAGAAATCAAGGTGGGCGCTCAATCGGGCGACGTCGTTGTGGTGAAGAATCGCGGTATCGGGCATCTTCGCGGGAGCGGTCGAGGCGACGCAAAATTCGGCATCCAGGTTCTCACCCCCTCGAAGCTGTCGGCAAAGGAATCAAAAGTTATCGACGAATTTGCGAACCTTCGTCCGGCGTCCGCTCCGCACCTCACAGAACATCGGCAGGGACTTTTCGCCAAGCTTCGTGACCGGTTCTTCACGGCCTGATGGCTAACCTGTATTTCGTTTCCGAGCCTCTGACGGCGACGACGACTCACGTCGAGATTGTGGGCGACGAGGCGCGCCACGCCGTTCAGGTCGCGCGAACTCGCGCTGGGGATGTTGTTGAAGTGTCCGATGGTCGCGGCAATCGAGCCGACGCCCGGGTTCTCTCGGCGGACAAAGCATCGGTGGCGTGTTCGATTGACAACGTCCGCACCGACCCCGAACCCGCGATGCGCGTCGTGCTCGTTCAAGCGCTGGCCAAAGGGGACCGTGACGAACTCGCCATCCAAACCGCGACAGAGTTGGGCGTCGACCGGGTTGTGCCGTGGCAGGCGGAACGAAGTGTGTCGCGGTGGTCAGGGGACAAAATCGCCAAGGGTGTCGCACGGTGGAACGCCATCGTCCGAGAAGCGTCCAAGCAATCGATGCGATCCCGTGTCCCCACCGTTTCCCAACCGGTTGCAACGGAAACGGTGTGCACGATTGATGACGGCCTCGCGTGGATTGTCCTCGACCCTCGCTCGGAAACAACGCTGTCGGAATGGTTCAGGGACGCTGGTTCGCCAACCGCCGTCGGGATTGTCGTCGGCCCGGAGGGTGGAATCACTGGTGCGGAAATAGGCCTGTTGAGTTCCGCGGGTGCGACCGCGGTCCGTCTCGACGGGCCGATTCTGCGAACATCGACCGCTGGTCCCGCGGCGATGGCGGCACTTCTCGCCCTCGGTGGCGTGTGGTGACGCGGATAGACTAGAAACAATGAGCATCTTTTCCGCCATCATCGCCCGCGAGATTCCTGCCGACATCGTTTTCGAGTCGGAACGGATCATCGCGTTTCGCGATATCGCGCCCCGCGCCCCGATGCACCTGCTCGTCGTGCCCAAGACTGAGGACTACGCGAACGTGGTCGAACTATCTGCGGGCGACCCCGAGCTCCTCGCGGAAATGGTCGCCGTCGCACAGGACTTGGCGAGTGAACACGCCGACGGAGAATTCCGACTCGTCTTCAACACCGGTGCAAACGCGGGGCAAAGCGTCTTTCACGTCCACGCACACGTCCTCGCGGGCGGGTTGACCGAAGGTTCCCTTGGCGGAGAGTAGCGTCACCCGCGTCGACATCGAGGTCGACGGTATTGCCATGGTTCGACTCCTCGGACCACAGGACCGGTTTCTCGCGACACTCGAGCAGCGCTATCCATCCGTCACGATCAATTCGCGCGGCAACATGATTTCCATCGACGGTGAATCGGACGAGGTCCATCGGGTCGAAGCTCACATTCGGGAACTCATCGACATGATTGCCAACGGGGTGGACCTCGCGGACAGTGATGTGACGGAAGGCGAGTCCATCACCCGCAAAGGCGGGAAGGTCGCCGATGTGCTCGGCGAAGCCATCCTGTCGGCTCGCGGTAAGACCATCCGACCCAAGACGGCCGGCCAAAAGTCGTATATCGATGCAATCGAGCACACGACGATCACCTTCGGAATTGGCCCGGCGGGAACGGGCAAAACGTACCTCGCGATGGCGAAAGCGGTCCAAGCGCTTCAGCGCAAGGAAGTCACGCGCATCATCCTCACGCGTCCCGCGGTCGAAGCGGGGGAGCGTCTGGGATTCCTTCCCGGGACTCTCACCGAAAAGATTGACCCGTACCTTCGGCCGTTGTACGACGCACTGAACGACATGATGGATCCGGAATTGGTTCCGAAGCTCCTGGCGACCGGCGTCGTCGAGGTCGCACCACTTGCGTATATGCGCGGCCGAACGCTGAACGATTCGTACATCATTCTGGACGAAGCCCAGAACACGACTCCTCAACAAATGAAAATGTTCCTCACGAGGCTCGGTTTCGGTTCCAAAATGATCATCACCGGCGACACAACACAGGTGGACCTTCCCTCCGAAATTTCGGGGCTCAAACTCGCGACGGAAATTCTCGACGGGATGGACGACGTGTTCGTCGCGGTCCTCACGAGTGCCGATGTCGTCCGACACACCCTCGTTGGCAAGATCGTTGACGCGTACACTCGGCACGAACAAGAGCAACAGGCGAAATCCGGTCGACGAAAGCGAGCGAACTGATGGGCGTCGAAATTGCGAACGAAACGACCGAAGACATCGACATCGAAACGATGCGACGCCTCGCCGCGCACGTCATGACCGAGATGAAGGTTCACCCCGACGCCGAACTCGCCATTCTCTTCGTTGACGAGGACGCGATGGAGAAACTTCACGTTGAATGGATGGACGAGCCAGGACCAACCGATGTGTTGTCGTTCCCAATGGACGAACTGCGACCGGGTGACGACGACAAGCCTTCCGACCCAGGGCTGCTGGGCGACGTTGTGATTTGTCCGACCGTTGCCGCCCGCCAAGCCATCACCGCCAAGCATTCGACTGACACAGAGATTCGGTGGCTCCTGTCCCACGGCATCCTGCACCTGTTGGGTTTCGATCACGCCGTTCCCGCCGAAGAACGCATCATGTTTGCCCTGCAACGTCAACTCGTCGACACCTTTAGCGAGGCCGACCGATAATGGCCGGATTGTTTGCGGTCCTTGCGATTGTTTTGGTGACGTTCGGCGGCCTGTGTGCCGCGATTGACGCGGCCTATCAGTCGCTGTCCCGCAACGACGTCGC
>CANGCU010000098.1 GCA_947452355.1 Microbacteriaceae bacterium
CCAGCAATCGTTCCGTCCTTCGTCACGTGTCCAACGAGAATGACGGGGATCGACCGTTCCTTGGCGATGCGAACGACGGTGGCGGCGACTTCACGCACCTGGGCGACGCCGCCCGCGAGACCCTCCACCGTCTCTGACGACACCGTTTGAACCGAGTCGATGATCACGAGAGCGGGTTTGACCTCATCGATGTGTCCGAGGACGGTCGCGAGGTTGGTTTCGGCTGCGAGGAATAGCGTGTCGACAAGAGTTCCCGTGCGCTCTGCGCGAAGCCGAACCTGACCGACGGATTCCTCGGCACTGACGTACAGAACGGTGTCCCCGCGTTGTGCAACGCGACCCGCAACATCGAGCAACAGTGTTGATTTTCCGACACCCGGTTCGCCCGACAACAAGATTGCCGCGCCTGGAACAATTCCGCCGCCCAGCACGCGATCGAATTCGGCAATTCCGGTCGGTCGATGTTCGGCGTCCGTCACCGTGACCTGGGTGATGGGAACGGCTGCTCGGTTTGTCGGCACCCTACCGGCCACGGTTCGACCGCCGACCGCTTCGCTGCCGAATTCTCGAACGGTGTCCCACTGCTGGCATTCGCCGCAACGTCCAACCCACTTGTTCGTTGTCCACCCGCACTCGACGCACTTATAGGGAGTCGTGACGCGGGCCATGGTTCCAGAGTAGGCGAGAGCACGGACCCGAGCTCGTCTTTCTCCCGCTCTTTTTCGCGTGTAGGATTTCCCACGGTGCCGTGTCCGAGCGGCCGAAGGAGCATGTCTCGAAAACATGTGTGGGTGCAAGTCCACCGTGGGTTCAAATCCCACCGGCACCGCCAAAGCCCCCGAGGAAACTCGGGGGCTTTTTCGCGCTCAGCGGACGCCAACGGGCAAACAGGCGAATTATTCCCATGTTCGCTCAAGCGAACATTGTGGGATATACTGAAGTCGACCTTTTCGAAGGGGGTCAGTGAGCCGGAACCGCCAAGCGGGACCGGCTCACTTCTTTGAGTCAGCCGATTAGGGCAGCAGGCGGTTGGGGCCGCGGAACAGGTACGTCGTCTCGCGGATCGACGGAAGCCCCAGCAACAGCATCAGGAATCGTGCGAGGCCCATTCCGAATCCGCCGTGCGGCGGTACGCCGTGACGGAAGAAGTCGAGATAGAACTCGAGTTCTTCGGGGTCGAGACCCTTGTCTTTCGCCTGAGCGGTGAGGATGTCGATGCGGTGTTCACGCTGGGCACCGGTCGAAATCTCGGTGCCGTTGTAAAGCAGGTCGTACGAGTTCGTGAGGTTCGAGTCGCCCTCGTGACGCATGTGATAGAACGGGCGGATCGACGTGAAGTAGTCGGTCACGAACACGAAGTCGTGCCCGAACGTTTCCTTGACATACGCCGACAACTGACGCTCGCCCTCGGGGTCGAGGTCGCCGTCCGCACGCGGAACGGTGTACCCACGAGCCTTGAGGATCTCGTGCGCCTCGGCGAGAGGAATGCGGGGGAACGGTGTGGTCGGGACGACAACGGGAACGCCGAACGCCTCCTCGACCTGCGGGCCGAGTTTCGCGGAGACCGCGGTGAGTCCGGCAACAATGACCGACTCGTGCATCGCCATGACGTCCTCGTGCGAATCAACCCACGACATCTCGGCATCAATTGACGTGAACTCGGTTGCGTGACGTGACGTGAAGGACGGATCGGCACGGAACGCCGGGGCGATCTCGAAGACCGCGCCGAAACCGGCCGGTTGCGCCATTTGCTTGAAGAACTGGGGGCTCTGTGCGAGGTAGGCGGTGGTCTCGAAATACTGCAATTCGAACAGCTCGGCACGAGATTCCGACGCGCTCGCCATCAGTTTCGGCGTGTGGATCTCGATGAAACCGTTGTCGACCCACCAGCTACGCATCGCGTGTTCGAACACGGTCTGTACGCGGAAAATCAGGTTGGCCTCGGGGCGACGAAGATCGAGGAAACGCCAGTCGAGTCGCTTGTCGATGCTCGAGTCTTCGGCGATGGGGGGTTCCGGTTGTGCCTCGGCTACGACCTCGAGCGTCGAAATCTTGACCTCGAGCCCACCGAGTTTGACGCGTTCGTCGTGGGCGAGTTGCCCCGTCACGCGAATGAACGTCCCGGCGTTGAGTGTCCCGATGAGTTCCGTCAGCGCGAGACGTTCAGCCGAATCGGCGACCTCGGGGTCTAGTTCACGAACCGCCTTCGTCACGAGTTGAACGGCTCCGGTTTCGTCACGCAGAATGACGAATTGAACGGCCTTTTGATCGCGAACGGTGTCGACCCACCCCGCGACGACAATCTCGCCATCGGCGAGAGCGGAAAGGGATGCGACGGTTGAACGTTTAGCCATAATCCTCAAGCGTACTGGGCGAGGTGCGCACAGTTTGCGCGGATACAATCGGGAGGGTGACTGCCGAGCGTGTCCATCTCGTGCGCCATGGAGAGGTGAACAACCCCGATGGCGTTCTGTACGAGCGACTCCCGAATTTCGGATTGACCGAGTACGGTCGAACGCTTGCCGCCTCGGCTGTTCGCCACGTTCCCACGACAACGATCTCGAAACTCATCGTCAGCCCGCTTCAACGAACCCGCGAGTCGATGGCACCGTGGGAGGCCGCGACGGGACTGACCGCCGTCGTTGACGACCGCGTGATCGAGCCGTGGAACGAATTCCGCGGGATGCGACTGAACGGCGGGCGTGCCCTTGTGTCGCGACCGGACCTCTGGAAGTTCCTCGTCAACCCGTTCCGTCCGTCGTGGGGTGAGCCCTATCGCGAGATCGCCCAGCGGATGCTTGCGGCGATGCGGGACGCGGTCGACTCGGTCGATGGGGGTGACGTCGTCATCGTTTCGCACCAGTTATCGATCTGGATGGTGAAACGCGCGATGTCGAACAAGTCGCTGGTGCATCATCCCGCGTGGCGCCGCTGCTCATTGTCGTCAGTCACTTCGTTCCAGGTACACCCTGCCGATTTCGTTGAATACGACTATCGCGAACCGACCGACGTGGACCGCGCAATGGATTCGGGGGCGGTATGAGTCGCGCGGCTGTTGTGGCGATCGCCATCGCCATCCCACTAGGACTCGGAGGCTGCGTCGCCACTGATCCGTTGGCGCAAACCGCAAGCAACCAGAATTTCACGTCAACCGACGGCACCCTGACGGAAATCCACCCCGAAAGCCGCGGTGAACCAGTGGAGTTTGTCACGAGCAACACGACCGATGGGTCCACAGTTCGCGCGGCTGACTACCGTGGCTCGGTTCTCGTCGTCAATTTTTGGTACGCCGCCTGCCCGCCGTGCCGTTTGGAAGCACCGACGCTCGCCGAATCCGCCACCACCTTTGCCGACAAGGGAGTGCGTTTCCTCGGAGTCAACGTGTACGACGACGTAGCCGGGGCGAGCTCGTTCGAAAAGAAGTTCGGCATTCCCTACCCCAGCGTCCTCGACGCGGACTCTGGTGACCTGAGGCTCGCGTTTGCACAGGAACTTCCCCCCAGCGGTGTTCCCACGACGCTCATCCTCGACCGTGCCGGCCGAGTCGCGGCGCGCGTGCTGGGTGCCATCACGAACCGCGCAACCTTCGAGGACATGATTTCGTCTGTTGTGGCCGAGGCGAACCCGTGACCGGATCGGTCGGTGACATCGTGTTTTCCGGTGATCTGGTGGCCGCGATTCCCCTCGCTTTTCTTGCCGGACTCCTGGCGTTCTTGTCGCCCTGCGTGATTCCATTGATCCCTGGATACATCGCGTACGTGTCGGGATTTGCGATCACCGCCGAGCCGACTCGCGCCGACCGACGACGAGTACTTGTCGGGGTGCTTGGTTTCGTGGCGGGAATGGGCATCGTGTTCGTGTCCTTGTCCGTTGTGTTTGGGACACTGGGGCTGATTCTTGCACCGTATCTCGACATCATTCTTCGGGTTTCGGGGGTGGTTCTCATCGTCTTGGGAATCGTCTTCGCGGGCGGAATCCCGTTTTTGCAACGTGACGCGTTGCCCGCGTGGAAGACGCGAGCCGGTGTTTGGGGGGCGCCGTTCCTTGGAATTGTTTTCGCCCTCGGGTGGGTTCCGTGTGTCGGGCCGACGCTCGTTGCGGTTCAGGCCCTCGCGTTTAGCGCGCACGACCCCGGTCGCGCGGCGATACTCGGCGTCGCGTACTGGCTGGGGCTCGCCGTTCCCTTCGTTCTCGTCGCGGTGATGCTCGGGAGGATTGGCCCCGCGCTTGCGTGGGTTCGCCGCCACATCAAGGCCATCAACGTCTTCGGTGGTGTCGTTCTGTCACTCATTGGAGTCCTCATGGTGCTGGGCCTCTGGCGCGAATTCTTGTCTTGGGTGGGGGTGATGTTCAGTGGTTTCACGCCGACCCTCTGATACGTCGTGGCTGCAGCCGATTGACCTCGCCGACACCACGAGCGACTTCGATTCGCCCGACGCACCTCGCAAGAACCGCCTCACGGCACCGATTCGAGGACCGAAACTCGGTCCGCTCGAATCCCTGCGGTGGATTTGGCGCGTCCTCACGTCGATGCGGACAGCCATCATCCTGTTGGTGTTGTTGGCGCTCGCCTCTGTCCCCGGGTCGCTCGTTCCGCAACGGTCGTCCGACCCGAACGGTGTCAGTCTCTTCAAGGACACGAACGCCGAGTTGTTCAGGTTCTACGACTCCATTCAACTTTTCGACACGTTCACATCGGTGTGGTTCTCGTCCATTTACGTTTTGTTGTTTGTCTCGCTGATCGGATGCATTCTTCCGCGAACACTGCATCACTGGCGAATTCTTCGGGCCGAGCCCGCCGAAGCACCCGCGTCATGGGGTCGCCTACCATTCCGTCGATTGGTTCCCGCGACGGATGGTGTCGCGGCGGCGCTGAGTCGCGCCGAAACAACCCTTCGCGCGGCCCGCTACCGAGTCGTCCGAGACGACACGTCGATTCGCGCGGAGTTTGGATATTTGCGCGAGAC
>CANGCU010000099.1 GCA_947452355.1 Microbacteriaceae bacterium
CCGTTGACGTAGGCGAAATCGGATGCGAGTTTGCCCGTCTCAATTGGTTCGTCTGACTTCCAGACGAGTTCGAATCCTTGCGCGGAAAAGCCCGTCGAGAGAAGGCGGCGCTCGTCAAGTGCGCGAGGTACACCCGTCAGTTGATGTGCCATCTCAGGTCCTTTGCCTCCGAATTATGGGGCGAAATGTCAAACAGTCGCCTAGCGGATAAGCCTATCGCGAAGGCTCTAGCGCTGTTCGCGACACCGCCTGATAGGTTGGCTTCAGCGCGTTGGGCGCGTGTCCGCCTCTCGCGGTTGTTGCCCGTAATCGACAATCAACAGGAAGACGCTCCCGTGCCCCAGTTCCCTTTCCCCGTCGGGGTGCTCCTCTTCAATCGGCCCGAATATGCCGAAAAGACGCTTCGCGGGCTAGCGAATCAAACGCCGCCCGTTCCGGGAAATCGGGTCGTGATTGTGATCGATGGTTACACCGGCTCGAAAGCACAGAAGAGCGGTCAGCCGGATCGCACCGCCGAAGTCGAGGCGATTGCTCGAGGGGTTTTCCCCGAAGCACACATTTCGATTGCACCGCACAACCTGGGAATCGCACACGCATTCGACCTTCTCGAGAGAAATTTGCGCGACTGCGACCCGAAAGCCGCATGGTACGGGTTCTTCGAGGAAGACTATGTTCCAAATCCGACGTATCTCGCGACGATTGGCGCCCTTGCAGCACAGTCGGCTAAGTCCCCCCGAATTGCCGCGGTTTCTGCAACGGGTGAAATCTTCGGTGAGGCCACGCGTGGCGTCGACAGTGTGTATCCGCTTTCCCGGTTGTGGGCATTTCTGATGCGCGCTTCGCACCTCGACGAGCGACGACCCTGCATCGATGGGTACCTTGCGGCAGTCGCCGAGAACCCGTACTGGCAACGCGACAAGCCCGCAATCGCACGAGCGCTCGCGTCGATGGGCGTACTCCCAATCGGAGTGAGTCAGGATCAGGTGAAGCTCTCTCTTCTTAATCACTTCGGCCAATGTGGGATTTCCACGGGGTCTAGCCAAGGGGAATACATCGGCGCAATCGGTGAACATATGACTGAAAAATCGTTCGCGCGCTTCGGATTCTCCTCGTCGGCGGCTCCGTTTGATTCATCAACCGTTTCGGTTGGGGAGTTAGAGCCTGACCTTCACCGTGAAGCACAAATTGGCTTTGCGTCTAAGGTTGCGCGGGCGTACGTAATTCCGCGCTATGACGCGTTTAGTGCTCGAATGACCGAGCTGGAACGACCCCGACTTACCCGCGCGCTCGGCGCTTTTGCCCGCGGTTGTCGAATTCTGCTTGGACGGAACGATTAAGTCACCAGCCAAACAGACGGTAGGCTTAAGTCCGTGAATGCCAAGACGATTAATGACGAAAACGCCGTCCTCGACGCGCTTGAGGCTGAGGCGATTTGGGCGATTCGCGAGGCCGCGAGCGCCTTTCAGAACCCCGTAATTCTGTACTCGATTGGTAAAGATTCGACGGTTCTGCTGCATCTCGCAGTGAAAGCCTTCGCCCCCGCTCCCGTTCCGTTCCCTGTTCTCCATATCGATACGACGTGGAAATTTCGCGAAATGATCGCCTTCCGCGACCGCATTGCGCGCGAAAACAACCTCAACTTGGTCGTGTACACGAACCCCGATGGTCGTGATGACAAGATCACGCCGTTCACTCACGGTTCGGACGAATACACCCGTCTTATGAAGACCGTGGCGCTTCGGGCAGCACTCGATGCCGGTGGATACGACGTCGCGCTCGGTGGGGCTCGTCGTGACGAAGAGCGTTCGCGCGCTAAAGAGCGCATGTTCAGCCTTCGCGAACCTGGTCACGCCTGGGATCCGTCGAGTCAGCGCCCCGAGTTTTGGCACACCGTCAACTCCACGCTCAAGCCTGGGCAGACCATGCGCGCATTCCCAATCTCGAACTGGACAGAACTCGATGTGTGGAAGTACATCCGTCGCGAAAAGCTCGAGGTTGTGCCGCTGTACTTCTCGGCGGAACGCCCAACCATTGAGCGAAACGGCCAGCTCATCATGATTGATGATGACCGTTACCCGTTAGAGCCCGGAGAATCGACCGTCATGCGTCGCATCCGATTCCGAACTCTTGGTTGCTACCCACTCACGGCAGCAGACGAGGGTGAGGCCGCGTCACTTGACGAGATTATTGACGAATTGTCCCGCTCGACAACGTCGGAACGCGCCGGTCGACTCATTGACGGCAAGGGCGCTTCATCGATGGAACGAAAGAAGCACGAGGGGTATTTCTAATGTCTGACGCACTTGTTCGTATCGTTGTGTGTGGCGCCGTCGACGACGGTAAGTCCACTGTTCTCGGTCGTCTTCTCGTCGAGACCAACTCGATTCCGCTCGACGAGATCGACAACACTCGACGCCTTTCCAACGGTGAAGTCGACTTCTCCCAACTGACCGACGGCCTCGAATCCGAGCGCGAGCAGGGAATCACGATCGACGTTGCCCACCGCCACGTCTACCTTCCGTCGGGACGCCGTGCAATTCTTGCGGACTCCCCCGGTCACGAGCAGTACACGCGCAATATGGCCGTGGCTGCAAGTGAGGCCGATATGGGAATCCTTCTAGTGGACGCCGCAAAGGGTGTTCGCGACCAGTCCGTCCGTCACGCCGCCATCAACTCGCTCATGGGTGTCAAGCACATCGTGGTCGCAGTGAACAAGATGGATGCCGTCGGATTCGACCAGGCCGTTTTTGACGGAATCGTTGACGAACTAACGCGTCGATTCGAACCGTTCGACTTCGACGACCTGACGTTTGTTCCTGTTTCCGGTCTGACCGGTGACAACGTCACGCGACCTTCCGAAAACATGGCGTGGTCGGAAAAGGTCACAATTCTCTCAATTCTTGACCAGAAGCGAACCTTCGTTCACTCAGCTGGCGACGGCACGTTGCGCCTCCCCGTACAGTTCGTTTCGAAGGCTGGAATCGTTCGCTGGTATTCCGGCACCATTGCGCGAGGCACGGTTTCGGTCGGTGACACCATTCGCGTGTGGCCCGCTCTCACGGAAGCCGTTGTTATGGGGATCTATGCCCCGAATGAGGCACAGAGCGCTAGTGAGGAACAGGCCGTGCACATCACGCTTGACCGCGAGGTGGATATCTCCCGTGGTGACGTCATCGTTGGCGCAACGGGCGACGTTCCGTCGTCACGCGCCCACCTCGCCGAAATGGTGTGGATTGACACGAAGCCCCTTGACACTCAGGCGTCGTACATTCTTCGAGCGGGACCTATTTCGGTTCCCGCACGCGTAGAGACCGTCCGTTACGTCCGCGACATCACAACGGGCGAACAGGCCCGCGGGCGTGCGCTCGAGGTCAATGAAATTGGTCGCGTTGAGATTGTTACTGACCGGCCGATCCTACTTGACCCCTATTCAGAATCCATGCACACGGGTGGATTCATCCTCGTCGACCGATTGTCCGCGATGACCGTCGCGGCGGGAATGTCGAAGCACCCGCTCGTGCGTGAATCGGACGTCGTCAAGCACGACTTCGCGGTGGGTCGTGCCGAGCGCGAAGTCCTCAACGGTTTACGTTCCTGTGTTTTGTGGCTCACGGGTCTGCCTGGCTCAGGTAAATCAACCGTCGCCGATGAACTCGAAAAGACACTCATGACAATGGGTATCCGTTCGACCACACTCGACGGAGACACCGTGCGCTCGACGCTGTCGGAAGACCTTGGGTTCTCTCCAGAAGATCGCAAGGAGAATGTTCGTCGTGTGGCTCGCGTCGCCGAACTCATGATGGAGGCAGGCCTCGTCGTCATCGTGTCACTCGTCTCGCCATTCCGCGAGGATCGCGAAATGGCAAAGGAACGGTTCGCCGAGGGTGACTTCTTTGAGGTGTTCGTCGACACACCGCTCGAAGTGTGTATGCAGCGCGACCCGAAGGGTCTTTACGCTCGAAGCCAGGCTGACACCTCAATGCAGATGACGGGCGTTGGACAAGGATACGAAGCCCCCATTGCGGCTGACGTAACCCTCGATGGAACGCAGCCAGTGTCTGATTCGGTTCAGACGCTCCTCGGGCTAATCCTCGCCCGACGCATCTAGTCCGATGCCCGAGATCCTCCTCCTCACCCGCCGATTCGCGAGCGAAATTGCGACCCGTACTTTCATCGGGTTCGTCCTCAGTTTCTCGGGGCTTTATCTCTTGGGCGTTCTCCTCGCGGATGCTGTCCCGGAATGGATTCGCCAATTTTCATGGCTGTTGAGTTTCTCACGCGCGTTGCGCGCTCTGCCACCGTGGGACTTTGCCCTCATCGCCCTGTCCACCGCAGTCGTCACCGGTTACGGGCAACGTCTGCTGCGATATTTCCTTCGTCGCCGCAACACGCTTAATCTGAAGAGGATCTCGCTGTCGGAACTGCAAACCGAGACTGAGACCATGACGGGCCAACAGCGACGCTGGAAGATGTTGGCGCGCGGTCGCCTTCTTGGACGCCTCATGATGCTCGCCACCGCGGTCGGGACCGTCCTCGGGGTTATCGTCGGGTTGTTCCTGTACGACTATCTGCCGTCGGGAATCATCATTTCAATCATTCTTGTGGCCGTGATCCTGTACTTGTCGATCGCCGTAAAGAAATGGCTCGTCGTCTTCGATTTCAACGAAGCCGCTCACGAAAAGATGCGAGACGAGTTGTCCGCTGCGGGAAACGCGGAAGCGGAAACCGAAATCCACGTACACACCGAGCGAATGTTGCTGCTCGCCAAGCTTCCAGTGCAGCGATTCACGATTATTTGGCCACTCCTCGCCGTGGTTTTCCCGCTCACCGTGGGGGCGGCATTCATCGAGTCGTGGATGTACGTGTCCGCAGGCGTCGACACTGCGTTCAACAAGCTGTTGCTTGTCCTCATGGCATTGTCCATACGCTCAATTTTCAAACTCA
>CANGCU010000100.1 GCA_947452355.1 Microbacteriaceae bacterium
CATTCGCGGGGTTTCCGAGACCGATACCCGTATCACCGACACCGGCGAACGCGACAGCAGCGGTGCTGACGAGGACGTAGGTGACGAGGAGCAGGAGTGTCGAGATGACCGCCGCGTTACCGGGAGTCTTCGTTGGGTTTGACGTCTCTTCATTAATCGCGACTGCTGTGTCCCAGCCCCAATAGAGGAAGAGCGCGGTAAGCAACGCGGGGGCAATAGCGCTGTCAAACGGGAGGTCAAACGGGTTCAGCCACGACAAATCGGGGGTAATCGATTCCGCGACGCCGGCGCCCGAGTACACACGGTACAGCGCGAAAATCGAGAAGACGATGAGCACCACGATTTCAATACCGAGGAGCCAATACTGAAGCTTGGCCGAGATTTCGATTCCGCGCCAGCAAATCCAGGTCATGAGAATGATCCAGACGAGACCCGCGCTGGTCGTCCACACAACGTCTCCGCCGAGGGCGGCGATGTCTGGGTTTTGGAACACCTCGCCAAAGAAGACGAACGAGTAGCTACCAGCAACCTGGGCGAGGCTCGACATACAAATGACGTCGGCCATGATCAGCGCCCATCCGCCGAGCCACCCAGTCCGGGTGCCAAATGCACGAGCCGACCAGGTGAAGACGGTCCCGCAGTCGGGCTCGACACGGTTCAGTTCCTTATAGGCAATTGAAATGAAAAACATCGGGATAAATGCGAGGAGCATGATTCCCGGTGCCTTGACGCCGACGGGCGTCATTCCCCCGAGGACGACCCAACCCAGTGCGGCAGCGAGGCTGAAGGCCGGAGCAGTTGACGCCATCCCGACGACGACGCTGGACATCAGTCCGAGTGCGCCCGTCTTGAGGCCCTTTTGTCCGGCGAGGTCTGGATTTCTCGACGCGGTAGTTGACATCGTTGTCCTACTTTCCGTTATGAATAGAAGCTGTTGCTCCATCCTTGTGTTCTGTCCCCGACAATACTCCGCGTAGGAGACCGTACACAACGATTTGTGTCACGTCTCTGTGACGAATCAGGACAGCGACGCCAGGAGTCGGTTGGTCGAAATCATCGCACCGCCGAGGACCGCGGGAACCCCTCCGCCGGGGTGCACGGAAGCGCCCACGCGCCACAGCCACGGACGTCGTCGCGACGAGTAACCAGGCTTGTGGAACGGTCCGCTTTGCCACCACGGGTGTCCCTCGCCATAGAGCGCTCCACCCACCGCACCGAACCCGGCGAAATATTCGGGGTGAAGCACCGTGTGGTCAGTGATCATGTCGGCGATGGGCCGCGGTAGGTTCATGACCTCGCTGATGCGGCGCATCTCGCGTTGCACGAATTCGTGGTCAATCCCGTATCGCTTTCCGTCGGGTGGCGCCGTGAGCAGGATTGCCGCGGTCGGTCGATCATTGGGATAGATATGTCCAGCACGGTAATAGTTGAGAAAGGCCATCGTCTGTTTCGGCAACGTTTTCGTGCGGATACTCTCAAAAAGGTCGTTCGGATCATCGGGCATGATGACCGAATGGGTGACGACCTCGGGCGGCAGTTCCTCGTCAAGGACTGTGAAGACCGCGATTCCCGAACAGGACAGTGCCTTGGGTGCTGGAACGCGCTGGCCGAGAAGACGTTCGAGCACACCGGAGTCCAATCCGCTGACCACGATGTCGGCCCGATATTCGGACACGTCGGACACCACCGCACCTCGCGAAACCGACACAACCTGTTCACCGAGGCGAATGGTCGCACCCGACTCGGTGGCGAGCCGTGCGATGGCCTGAGGGATTTCGTTCACACCCCCGGTCGGCACCCACACGCCGTCCGTCGCCATGACGGCAGGCATTGTCGCGAAAAGGGCGAGTGTCTTGGCCGGTGAGACTCCGGCGTTGAGGGTGTGAATGGAAATGACTTCGCGAAGGTTTTCGGGCATCCAGTCAAGACCGTTGAGGTATCGGTCGGTGTTGAGCCGCGTGCCGTAGTGACGGAACAACGCCGCAGCCGCGGGATAAATCGCTGGGTCCCACGGATCGTTCGTGAGCATGGTTGTGATGTGACGACCCAACGGTCCGTGCTCTGCCTCGAAGCGGTCCCACGGCTCGCGCCACGGATGCCCCTGTTCGACGGGGAGGTTCGCGACGTCCCCTCGAAAGAAGTACCGCCCCACCTCGGGCAGCCGTTCGAGGTTCAGGGGGGCGATGTCTCGTGCCCGTCGCGCATCCGGACCGCCCAACTCGTCAAAACGGTCGAAGAATTTGTCGAGCGCTGCGGGAAAGGTGACGAGCGACGGGCCGGTATCGATTCGTTGTCCAGCGACCTCGATGCGACGGCTCTTGCCGCCAATCCACTCGTTCTTGTCGATGACGGTGACCTCGTGGCTGGCTCGCGCTAATAACGCGGCGGCGGACAACCCGCCAAGTCCCGCCCCGATGACGACGATGCGCCGTGGGGTCACGGATACAGTCCGAGGGTGATTCCCGTCACGAGTTGGACGCCGGCGACGGCCCCCGCGACGTAAGGGAACGCGACCGAAAATTTATACAGACGCTTGGCCTCGAGGCTGGTCGGGGTTCGCCAGTTGGCAACCAGCAGCCAGCCCGAGATCACTCCAGACACAATCGCGACGGGAACGTTGACCATCGCGAACGCAATCGTTGACACGATCCACCACGAACCGGACCAGACCAGCGAACCTTTGACCCCAAATTTCACCGCGGTCGTCACGATTCCGGCCGACGCGTCCTCGTCGATGTCCTGGATCGCGTCGTACACGTGCTTGGCCATGCTCCACGCCATGAGACCGATCACCGCGGGCCACATCGGCTCGACGCCGAGTGCGAGTGGCACGAAGGCCAGCGGAAACGCGTAGTCGGCGTTGCTGACCGAGTCCCACACCGGTCGTGCCTTGAAACGCAGTGGCGTCGAGGAGTACTGCCAGAACGAAAACGAATACGCCAGCATCCACGCGAAAGCGGCAAAGGGAACCGTGAACGCGAAATAAACGAGGAAGGGGACATTGAGGACTATGACTCCCCAGTTGATCATCCGCACTTCAGCGGGTTTGATTTTCGCCCCGCCGAAACCGCCCTTTCGGTCGTTCTCGGCGTCGGTGTCTTGGTCGTAAATGTCATTGATTCCGTAAATCAACAGGTTGAACGGCAACGTCACCCAGATGAGAATCGGCAGGATGCTCCAGGTCCACAAGAACCCAGACAGCCACATCCCCACAACCGTCGTACCAATGGTGTTAACCCATAGGACGGGTCGCGAGATCTCGGTTAGTCGTCGAATCACAATGCCCACTCTAACTTCCGCACGTGCGGGTCAGAGTGGGCATCGATGAATTGATTAGACGAGATTGTCGAGGTGCGGGTCACCGACGCGGGTCGGAACCATCACTGCCGTGATCTCGGCACGGTTGAGCAAGTCCGTCATACGGCGCTGGCGCTGCTTCGGGATGAGCGTGACAACCGTTCCGGTCTTGCCCGCGCGGCCCGTTCGGCCTGAGCGGTGCAGGTACGTCTTGTACTCGTCTGGTGCGTCCGCCTGAATGACGAGGTCGATGTCGTCAACGTGGATTCCTCGTGCGGCGACGTCCGTCGCAACGAGGACGTTAACGCGACCCGTCGTGAGGCGCTCGAGGTTGCGTGTGCGTCGCGACTGGTTGAGGTCTCCGTGGAGGCTGGTCGCGGGGATTCCCGCGTCTTCCAATTCGTCGGCGAGCTGCTCGGCGTATGCGCGGGTTCGAGTGAAGACAAGTGTCTTACCGTCACGACGAACAAGGTGCTCGATAACCGGGATCTTGTCGCGGTGATCGATGATGAACACGCGGTGGTCGATAGTCGACGAGGACTGGTCTTCACCAGCAACTTCGTGAATTGCGGGCTCGGGCAGGAACTCATCGATGATCGAGGCGACGCCCTTGTCGAGCGTTGCCGAGAACAGCAACCGCTGTCCGCCTTCCGCGGTATCCCTCAGGATGCGCTGGACAGGCTCGAGGAATCCGAGGTCGCACATGTGATCGGCCTCGTCAAGAACCGTGATCTGGATCTGCGACAGGTCGATGTGGCGCTGACGCGCGAGGTCCTCGAGTCGGCCCGGAGTGGCGATAACGATGTCAACACCGCGACGGAGGCTCATGACCTGCGAGCCCTGCGGAACTCCTCCAACGATGGTCGTCGTGAACAGACCGACGGCTTTGGCGATGGGCATGACGGTGCGGTTGATCTGCATCGCCAGTTCGCGCGTCGGGGCGAGGATAAGTGCACGAGGTGCGCGGCCCTGGCTGCGCTTCTTGCCGCCACCGTTCGCCATGAGGAGTTCGACAAGTGGCGCTCCGAACGCGATGGTCTTGCCGGATCCGGTACGACCACGGCCGAGAACGTCACGACCCGCAAGCACGTCGGGAATTGTCGCGGCCTGAATCGGGAACGGAGCGGCGGCACCGAGTTCGGCGAGCGCCGCCTCAATGTTGCGCCCGAGACCGAGGTCACCGAAGGTCACGCCATCGACGTCATCCGCCGTGGTTGCCATTGCCTGAAGGCGCTCGAGTACAACGTCGTCGCCGGGTTCGTAGAAGGTCTTGTCGTCTCGCGACGGGTAAAAGTCCGAGTCGCGACGAGCCGGACGGTCATCGCGGGCGGGACGGTCATCGCGGACGGGGCGAGCGGTCCGGGGACCTCGGTCGTCACGGGCGGGACGGCGGTCATCACGACGATCGTCACGTGCGGGACGGAACGGACGATCAATGCGGTCGGTGCGGTCCGCACGAGGTGCGCGGTCATCACGAGCCGGACGGTCATCACGGGCAGGGCGTGAACCGCCAGCGAAACGGTCGTCCCGAGCGGGACGGCGGTCGTCGCGTGCGGGACGGTCGTCACGGACGGGGCGGTCGTCACGGCGGTCATCGCGTGACGTTCGAGCCGGACGGTCGAACTTGCTC
>CANGCU010000101.1 GCA_947452355.1 Microbacteriaceae bacterium
CGTCGACGCGGTTCGCCAGAATCGGATACACGTCACGTTTATAGTGACGAATACTGTTGGTGACTCTTGATACGTCCGTGACGATCCCACGCACATCAACAAGTGACACATTCGAATGACGAGCAACCACTCGGTCGACGATGGCGTTGTACTTTCGGTGATGCGCAGAACGTCCTGGCTCCCGTTGATTGGGATGTTCGATTTCCGCACCGTTGAGGAGGATTAGTCGCACCCCCTTCGGGAGAGATGAAACCACCCACTCGAGGTTTGCCTCAAAAGCTTCTTCACTGAGAGGCCCCTCAAATCGGAAATTACCGACAAACCACTCCGCGAATTCTTTGCCGAAGCGCTCTTCAAGAGCATCACCTTGCGTCAACAAGTTATTGGTAAAGTGACCGCGGGTGACGACAAAGTCGGTGTCCCGGTAGCGATAGATGCCTTGTGTGTAGTCCATCAACACGCTGTATAACTTGAATTGTTGTCCGTTGTCGAAGAATTCCGTTTCGAATGTTGCTCGATCGATAAACGGAATGCGGTCAATGACGTCTCCGAACCTCTCAACAAACTCGGGGTTAGCTTGCCTCAAAATCTCGGTGTGTTCATTGTGTGCACCGAAACCAGCTTTCGTGACGTAGTTCATTTCTTCGTCAACGGCCACATCCGCTCGGAGGTATCCCTTCAGTTGACGCAAGTCACACCCGCCTTTGACGAGCAATCGTTCCGTCGACGTCGTGGTTTCAGCAAATTCTTGACGAGAATCGACCTCGGTTATCCAATCAATGGTGTTGTCGCTGTCAAGGGTGGCCGAGACTTCGCCGTTGATTTCAATTCGGGGGCTACCAAGTTTTTGATACAACCAACTCTCGACCCCGAACCCCAAAATTCGACACGAGAACGCGAACTGGGTGAGGGCGCCGTTTTCGAGCGCGTAAAAACCAGCAAGACCGTAATCCCCATATTTATCACTCACCCAAACGGCACCCGTGGTTGCGTTGGTCGGGTCAATGTATCGCGCCAAATTCGCCTGATCGACTCGAAGCTTGGTGAAATTCAACTGGTTGGATCGATTGATGAGATCCTCGAGTCGCTCCAGGTCATGTGCCGTCGGCGGCAGGACTGCGACCTTAATTTCCGATTGACGGAGGAAGTCGTTGGTGTCCCCCTTAAAGGATGATTGTTCCGAAATCTTTTGTTCGAGAACTTTATATTGCGTCAATCGCTTCAAACCTTTGTCGGGTTTTCCGGCGAGTGCAGGGTCATCCAGCAGTGTTTCGAGGACGTCCGGCAACGCGACATTCAGCTCGGGGGAAACAAAACGCGCCTCTTCAAGGTTTTTCGCGAGGTCGTCAATGAACAACACGTTCACGGGACGAAGATTGAGATCCTCAATCAACTGGCGAATTCTGGGTCCCTTCGGGGTCCAATCAATACTGGGAAGGACGAAATACTCGGATAACCCCAATTGCTGAAGCTGGGGAAGAACGACGGACTCGTCGTTCTTCGAACAGATTGAACTGATGATGCCGCGCTCAGCAAGAGCGATGACGATGTCGTGATTACGAGCCACATGCTCGATGGGTCCCTCAGAAATGGTTCCGTTCCACAATGTGTCATCGAGATCCCAGATGACCATTTTAATCTGTTCCACAATGCACACTTTCAGAGCAGTACGCGTTTCGACGGCCGTGACTCAATATTACCTCTGCACGGTTTCTGTCAGAACGCGGCAGGATTCACCAGCGATGTCACATGTTAAATCTGTGTAACGCGGGTGGTTCACTCGCGGTGTGGGAGGTGTGACGACCCTAGATTTGAGCAATGACTACATCGACCTCAACCATTGAAATGAATGACATCGAGCCCATCCCAGCGGGAGAGAGGCACGGTAAGGCCTGGCATCTGTTTACTGTCTGGTCGTCGCCCAACCTTGAGTTCGCCACGGTGTTCGTCGGCGCGCTGGCCATCGGGTTTGGCCTCAATATCTGGCAGGGAATCCTTGCCATTGTGGTCGGTAACGGCCTCGCGGGAATCACCCACGGAATCCTCTCCACATGGGGACCCAAGGCGGGACTGCCGCAGATGGTTCTCGGGCGAAACGCGTTCGGCAAATGGGGAAACCTCATTCCATCCGGGCTTTCGACACTCGTCGCGGGTATCGGTTGGTTTGCGGTCAACACGATTTCCGGCACCTACGCACTTGAGGCACTGATTCCAGGGCTGAACATTTTCGCCGCCCTTGCAATCATCATCATCGCGCAGGTTGGCGTCGCGTTCGTCGGCCACAACCTCATCCAGAAATGGGAACGTTACGCCTCGTACTTCCTCATCGTTGTCTGGCTCATCGTGGTCGTCGTCGTCTTCGCACTGCCCGGCGCATTTGGCTCAGCCGACACCGGCGCAACCGAGTTCCCGTGGGCGGGGTTCACGCTGACGGCAGGTGCTGCTTACGGCTACACCGCAGGATGGACTGCGTTCGCATCGGACTACACCCGGTACCTCCCCGCCGCTACCTCGTCGAAGGCACTCGGTTGGGCGGCCGGACTCGGGAACTTCCTCAGCACCACAATCATCATGATTGTTGGCGCAGCAGCGTTCAACGTGCTGGCGAATGGCAACTTCTGGGGAATCGAAAACCCCACGGCGACATTCACCGCAATTTTCACCCCGTTCTTCGCCAGCATCGTCCTGTTGGCAATCGTGCTCGGGTCAGTGTCTGCCAACATCCTCAATGTGTACTCGGGTGCGATGTCGTTCATCGCCATGGGATTCAAACTCGGGTTCAAGGCCCGTCGCGCCATCATGGTGGCGCTCGCGGGCGTCGTCGGCGGATTGATCTCGTACATCGGCGTCGTCGACGGCGACGTGGCTCACCAGCTCGACAGCTTCCTCCTTGTCGTGTCGTACTGGGTCTCGCCGTGGATCGCGGTGGTATTGACCGAGCGCATCATGTCGGGCGGCAAGGACGCCGGTAAGCGCGCACTCGCACCGAAGAACTCGTGGGCGGGTGCCGCGGCATTCGTGATCGCCACGGCGTTCTCGATTTGGGGCTTCGCAAGCCAAGTTCTTTACACCGGACCGCTCGGAATCGCGTTGCACCACATCACCCTGGACGATGGCGCAATCGTTGATGTACCTGACCTCACCGCTGTTGTCGGATTCGTTCTCGGGTCGGCCCTGTTTGTGGTCTTCTCGAAGCTCGACAAGAACAGCAAGAACTAGCCGAGAAACCCACCGGCAATGGACATCGATGTCAATCGACTATATCCGACGGATGCCGACAAAATGTCGGTGGCCATCGCCGAAGCCCGACAGGGCGGCGCCGAAGGGGGAATTCCCATCGGCGCCGCCCTGTTCGATGAAGACGGGCGCCTGCTCGGCAGTGGGCACAACCTCCGTGTACAGCAGGGCGACGCCTCAATGCACGGCGAGACGAGCGCCTTTCGCAATGCGGGTCGTCAGCAGTCCTATCGAAAGGTCACACTCGCCACGAGCCTGTCGCCGTGCTGGTATTGCTCGGGCCTGATCCGACAATTTGGAATAGGCCGGGTCCTCGTTGGTGACGACGTGAATTTCCTTGGCGGTCAGGATTGGGTCGCCGAACACGGGGCGGAGGTCACCGTCATGAACGACCCCGAATTGATCGCCATGATGGGCGACTTCATCGACGCGAACCCCACCCTGTGGAACGAAGACATTGGGGTCGATTAGGTCTCTTTGTTATTCTGGACCCCGGGAATACAGTCACCCATACCGCCAAGGAGATTCGGTGCAGCGCGCACGATTTCTAGTGGTGCGACTCCTCATCACCTCGAGCGTGGTCTTCGGGGCCCTCTTTTACTCGTACGCGGGTGAGAGCGGAATAGCCATGGTGACGTTCACCGAGTAGCGGGCGGCGCTCACCATCGCGGGCAATCCGAATCGTTGTCCCTCTCGGTTCAGAAACTTGTGACGGTGATCGGGCACGCCTGCGCCTCGGAAATGGTGATCTGGGTCCACAGGTACGGACGAGTAACCGACGCGACGACTGGTCCGCAGGGAGGAGTCGGTGTCGCCGGCGTCTTTCCCGCGGGGAAGTGCACGGCGTATCCCATATCGAGCGGCTCAACCCCATCGGTGGGAATCGCGGTGAACGAGGCCGGGAATGTTTTAAGTGCCGGGCAGTTCGCGGAACACGCGTTGCGTTGTTCGTTGGACAGCTGAGAATAAAGTTCCCCATAACTTAACTTTCGCGCGAGCATATCCCAGCGGTTATCTATCCCGCGTGCAACCGTTGTCGGATTGAAGTAATTGGATTGGTAAGGGAATAACTGCACCTGGGCAACGGTAGCCATTGCTGCAGACGCAATGAGCAGACCAGTGACCGCGGGACGCAACCACCTCAACCGCATAACCGCCGGGGTTTTCGTACCGAGATACAGAGCAATCATGATGAGCATTGCGATCGCCGGGAGAATAAAAGTGAACTGGCGGAGTCCGCCATAGATTGTGGACTTGAGCACGATGGCAGCGAGCGGGAATGCCGCAAATTGGGCGAACGTGAAGACAACCGCCGGGAGTGCAAAGTCGAGTTCCGTCGTGGCAGACCGGAAGAGCCGTGCCAGGACGAGCCACACCGCGACAACCGAAGCAACCACCAGCAAGACGACAAGGAATTCCGGGAGTTGTGCGGCTGTCCACTTCGGCAGGTAATACCAGGGTGGAGGGGTCGACAGTAGTTCCCCGTCCGTCAAAATCACAGTGCCGTGGGGGAAACTTGCGGTCTCTTTGAAGCTCTTGAACAAGATGTACAAGGGGTTGATAAACGCTTTGGGGTAGATGATGAGCATCGTCAGGTAAGACGCCGCAACCGCAATGATGGGCGCGACGAGTTTCGTGGCGCTTTTCCGCAGGTTAGCGAAGTTCGTGAACCGA
>CANGCU010000102.1 GCA_947452355.1 Microbacteriaceae bacterium
CTGGTCGGGCGACGGAGCAACGATGACGACTCGATGGCCGCGTCCAACAAGACCAGCGGCGAGTCGTTCGGCGAATTTCGCCGCACCGTTCACATCAGGGGGAAACGTGTCCGCTCCGATGAGAATAGTGAGTCGCTTATCCGCCACGATTGCCGGTGCCTTTAGTGGTGCGTTTGGGGGTGATGGCGAGCGAGCAACACGACGCCGATGACCGACAAAATTCCGCCGACGGCAAGTCCGCCAAAGGCGAACGGTGGGAAGTGATCGGCTTCACCGAGCACCGTAATGGCGATTGCGACAGCAACGAGAGGGTCAATGACCGTGAGCCCCGCGATCACGAGGTCGGGCGAGCCGACGGAGTACGCGGTCTGCACGAAGTAACCACCCAGCAACGCGGCGACGACCAGTCCAATCAGGCACAAGATCATGAACTCGTCGATTTGATTGGACTGCCAGCGATTGATGAGAACCTTCGTGATGGTCACGACAAATCCGTAGAGAGTTCCCGCGGCGACGATGTAGAACATTGCCCGAAGTCTTTTACGAAACACGAGGAATGCGACACAGGTGGTGACGATGACGGCCGCGAGCATCCACATGATGAAGAGAAGTTGTGCGTCGGTGAATGCGCGCTCGAACGCATAGACGGCCGAGAACGCAACGAAAATTCCGATTCCCAGGACAGCGAGTGCGATACTCCCCCGAACACGTGAATCCGAGGCAACCCCGTTGACACGTGAGTTGATGACGTTCGTGAGAACCATCGCGACGACGCCGAGCGGTTGCACCACAATGAGGGGCGCGAAGCCAAGCGAAATCAGTTGGATAACGATGGCAAACGCCAACAAGAGCGTGCCGACCACCCAGGACGGCCGACGCAACAGAAGCATCATTTGACCCCAAGAGAGGCCCGATTTCGAGCCGTCACCGTGCGACCCTTCGACTTTGGACACGCCTCGATGCTGCAGCTGCGCGCCGATGGACAGAAACACTGCACCCAATAGCGCGATCGGAATTCCGATTGCTTGATATGGGGTGAGGGATATCTGGCCAACCAGATTCGAAAGTTGGTCGTTCACCTCTCTAGGCTACCGATATTAGGCTGGAGCAATGCGAATTCGGGATATCGTCATCACGGGAAATCCCGTTTTGCACCGTCCCAGCGCCCCGGTTCCTCGCGTCGATAACCACGTCAAGGAGCTCGTCGAGGATATGTTTGCCACGATGGAGCTCGCGCCAGGCGTCGGGCTTGCAGCTCCTCAAATCGGCGAAGATTACGCCCTGTTTGTCTACGACTGGGTCGATGACGATGGTACTCAGCACCGCGGTGTTGCGATTAACCCGACGCTCCTTCTCGAGCCGCCCTCAATCGACCCGCTCGATGACATCGAGGAACTGGAAGGGTGCCTTTCGGTCCCAGGAGAGCGTTTTCCACTTCGACGAAGCGATCGGGTCATCCTCACCGCCACCAACCTTGATGGAAACGAATACACGATTCACGCGCAGGGTTGGCTTGCGCGAATTTTCCAACACGAATACGACCACCTTCTGGGAGTCTTGTACGTCGACCGATTGACCGAACCGCACCTCACCGAGGCTCGCGACGCGATTCATCGCGACGGTTGGGGTGTCCCTGGATATTCGTGGCTTCCCGGCCGCGACCATCTCGAAGGCTAGGCCGCCCAGCCGAGGAGTCGCAACACCGCAGCGACGCCGGCGGCGACGATCACCACGACAATAAATGGAACGCGAAAGCGAAGCAACACCGCAGCGACACCGACGGCAATCAGTCGGGCATCCACCACAATCGCTGAGCCTGCACCCGCGGTTTGCGTGACAACGAGTGACGCCAACAACGCGACCGTCAACAGGTCGCTGACGCGCTGAATTCGCGGGTGAGACGCCACGGATGCCGGCACGAGATAACCCAGCAATTTTGTGCCCATGACGACCGCCGACGCGATGAGGATAGTTGTCCACGTTGTCATGCCCGTGTCCGTTCACTGGCGAGGGCCATCAGCAAGCCCGCAGCCGCTGCGATGAGGATGGGGACTCCGGCGGGCGTAGACGGAACCGCGATGATTGTGACTACCGCGGCTACCGCCGCGATTGCGATGGGTTGACGTGCTTGGATTCTGGGCCACAGCAGCGCGACGAACGCCGCTGCCGCCGCCGCGTCCAGGCCCCACGCTCGTGGATCGCCCAGTGCGTCACCGATGACAGCGCCGAGCGCCGTCATCGAATTCCACCCGACGTAGATCGCCGCACCGGTGAGCCAAAAACCGACGCGTTCCGCCTGTGGATCAGTTTGAGCGATAGAGACCGCGGTGCTCTCGTCAATCGTCCATTGGCCAGCGACGAGGCGCTTGAGGAATCCGGGCCCGACGACAGCCGACATTCGAACCGCATACAAACCGTTTCGAATTCCCAACAGCCCGGCTGCCGTGATGATGCTTGGTCCAGATGCCCCAGCGGCGGCGAGCCCAATCACGGCGAACTGTGACCCACCCGAAAACATGAAAAGTGACAGAACCTGTGTCTGCCAAAAATCCAGCCCCGACGCAACGGCGAGGGCACCAAACGAAATTCCGTACAGTGAAACCGCGGCGGCTACGCCGAGCGACATGCTGACCGCCGACCGAACGGCGGGTGACGTCACGGTGTGGAATCGACGGTGGGTTTCGGGTCCGTCGCGTATCTCAACATCGGAAACGACGCCGAAATCTTGAAACCGGCACCGGGAACCCGCTGAGCGTGAATGACGCCATCGAACGCTTCGGCGCGACTCTTCATTTCGATAAGACCGCGCCCCGAGTTCTTTTCGATGAGCGCTTCTTGGTCGATGTCGATGGACACGGGCTCGGGCATTTCTTCGCCGGTTTCGGCGGCCCTGCGGGCGCGTGCACGTTCGCCATCGTCATTGATCGTGATGGTCAAGCCGTGGGGTCCCCACGTAAACATGACGTCGACCTCGGTGCCGACGCCGCCGTGAATTCGTGAATTATCGATGGCCTCGGTGATGATTCGGAACACAGCAAGTTCAGCGGAGGTGGACATCGGGAATCGGTCACCCGATTCTTCGAAGTTGATGATGAGACCTTGTTCCTCGACGTCAGCAAACAATTGCGTGATCGAATCGAGGGTGGGCCACTCGACCATCGAGGTGTATCCCTGCTCGGACACATCCATCATTCGCCGGACGTCGCTCAGGGCTGATTTCGCGAGCTCGACGAGGGTTTCCGAGTGACGCTTGAGTGATTCTTTGTCCTTAATCGACCGGAATGCAGTGGCATCGGAACGAGCAAGCAGTGCGACGAGAGTTTGTGCGACAATCGCCTGGTTTTCATTGATGATGCGCAGGCGGTCCGCGAGTTCGGCTGCTTTGAGTGCCGATTCGGTCTGACCAACGGTTGGCGTCGCGGACAACGACACGGCAGAACGATACTCCGCTGTGCGCAGTGACCGTAAGTAAAACCACACGCTTCCGGCGATACCAATTACCGCGATTATCGCGAGGACCGTGTCTAACGCCGACCAGGTGCCCATTGGTTCTCCTTGGAGCTGATTCTCCGAGCATGATGCCCTTGGTTATGAGCTCCCCGACTTGGACTCGAACCAAGAACCTATCGGTTAACAGCCGATTGCTCTGCCAATTGAGCTATCGAGGAAGGTGTCCCCACTATATCAAAACTCCGCGGTTCAATAGCCCGCGCGGGTGTCGACGACTCCGACAAACTCGGTTCCCGTGAGGAACGCGCGAACGTTCCGTTCAATCCTCGTCCCCAACAGGTGGGCCGTCATCAACGGGGTGTCTGCCGAATGAGACGTGATCACGCAACGGTGTTCCGACCAGAGCGGATGATCAGCGGGCAATGGTTCTGGGTCGGTCACGTCCAGTGCCGCTCCCCAAATCGCATCGGCACGTAGGGCATCGACGAGCGCATCGTGATCGAGGAGCGGACCGCGCGCGATATTGACGATCACCGAGTGGGACGGTAGAACGGCGAATGCGTCACGACCGAGGATGTGATGGGTTTCGCGTGTTGCTGCGGCGGCGAGAACGACGACGTCCGCACTGGGAAGAACGTTGAGCAGGTCGGTGTACGGAACTGTTCGGTTGGCGCCAGCAAATGGTTCGGAGGTGCGACGAACGATCGTTGTCGTGACTCGGAAGGGCTCCATGAGCCGCACGAGTTCGGTCGCGATTCCACCAGCACCAATGATGACGACATGGTTGCCATAAAGCGAAAGCCCGGTTCGATTCGACTGCCAGTGGGCGTCGCGTGACTTTGACGGGATTTCGCGTTGAAGGCCGAGGGTCAGAGCCAACGCGTGCTCGGCGACGGGTTCGGAATACGACCCTTTCGCCGAGGTGAAAATGGGGGCGTTCGCGTGGTCGAGGGACTCAAAGAGGTCGCGGAAACCGTCGACCCCAGCCCACGGAAGCTGAACCCACTCGATGGTGGGGTGCGTAGCGAGAATCGCGATGAGTTCGTCCGCACGTTTTTCGCTCAACCAGACGAGTCCACGGGTCGAGTCGGACAATGGCTCAACCGTTCCACCGCCAGCGCGGACCGCGGCAACGAACTGTGGGTTCTGCATGGGCTCGACGGCGATAGCCCCGGGCGCCGGAACGCGTTGGGGCGTTGCCGATGAGGAACCGGGAAGGTCGCGGTGTTGCGTTGAGCGATCGGGCGCAATCGACATCGGACTACTCGACCCTCAGTGCGCGGCGTCGGAGTTCCAATTCCGAAATCCTCTGTTGCAACTCGTGCCGTTCCGGGGCGTCGTCAGCCGGTCGCTGAAGGACGCTCGGAAGTTCGCCGCGGTGGCGAATGAGGTCGGACTCA
>CANGCU010000103.1 GCA_947452355.1 Microbacteriaceae bacterium
CGCGCAATGTGCTCTGACGTCGGCACATTCCATTTCGGTCAATTCGCGGTCAATAAGAATGTCAATCCGCTCTCGGGCGGAGTCGCAGCCGCAATCACCATTCGTGTCCATTAGATTCCCATTTCTTTCTTGTGTTTCAACACGAGTTCTTTCAGGATCGCGCGGCCACGGTTCACACGCGTCAACATCGTGTTGAGCGGAACCCCGAGTTTGTCGGCAGCGTCCTGGTAGGGCATTTCCTCGAGGAGGATGAGTTTGAGTGCGGTCCGGAACGGCTCTCGCACCTCGTCAAACAACGCACGGATCTCGTCGGCCGAAACGGCTTCGATCACCGCACTTTCCGCACTGCGGGCGTAATAGGTGGGCACGTCCATGACGATGGACATATCGCCGAACGAGATGGGCTCGTTCTTTTCTTTGCGCCGAAGGTTGTACGCGGTGTTGGTAATGATCTTTTTGAGCCATCCCAACGCATAGGTTCCCTGGGTGTACTTGTCCCAGTTCTGATAGGCCTTGCCCATGGCCGTCTGCAGCACTTCCTCGACCTGTTGTTTGGACAGGTTGAGGCGATCGAGTTCGTACACGGTGTGACGATACAGTCGCGGATACACCGAGTTGTAGACGTCCTCGAACGATCCACGATTGACGTAGTTCGTTTCGATTTCGGACGGATCCCATTCCATCGATCCCGGAATGACGATGTCCACGGCGTTCGCCTCTTCGCCCTCGAGGATGTCGCCGTCCTCGGGGTAGTCGTCGGTAACCATTGTTCGTGAGTCTATGACGTTCTCCTTCTCTTCCGCCCTTGTGGGGCTGTTCCTCGCGTAGAGTCGAAACCAATGACGTCCCGCGTTTATTCCCGAGAGAGCGACGATTGGGCCGCGCCGCGCGCAACCTCGTCGCTCAGCGCCGTCGTTCCCATTCCCGGCAGCAAGAGTCTGACCAATCGAGAATTGGTCCTTGCCGCGCTGTCCGATCGCCCCTCGGCCATTCACCGCCCCCTTCGTTCGCGGGATTCGTCGCTCATGATCGATGCCCTTGCGCAACTCGGGGTTGAGTGTCTCGACAGTATAAAGACGGGGTCGGACACGTTACGCGTGAATCCCGCCCCCTTGAGCGGGGACGTCACTATCGACTGCGGATTGGCGGGTACCGTCATGCGTTTTGTGCCGCCTCTCGCCGCTCTGGCACACGGGCCGGTGACGTTTGACGGAGACGAGGGAGCACGGCGACGACCGATGGCGACAACCATCGACAGTCTGCGCAAGCTCGGTGTCGTCGTTGACGATGCCGGGACGGGGACGCTTCCCTTCACCGTTCACGGAACCGGACACGTCACCGGAGGGGACATCACCATCGACGCGTCGCAATCGAGCCAGTTTGTGTCTGGGTTACTTCTCGCGGCGGCGCGATTCGACGAGGGAATCACACTTCGGCACTCGGGCGAACGCCTCCCGTCGATGCCGCACATTGACATGACAATCGCGTGTCTTCGGGCTCGCGGTGTCACCGTGACACAACCCGAACCGGGCGTGTGGCGAGTCGAACCCGGCTCGATTGCTGGACTCGACATCGACATGGAACCAGACCTCTCGAACGCAGCGCCGTTCCTCGCCGCGGCCCTCATCGCGGGGGGATCCGTTACGGTGCCGCACTGGCCGACTCAGACAACGCAGGTCGGTGACGACCTCGGCGACTACATCACGCAGTTCGGTGGTGTTGTGACGAGCGATGATCGCGGGATGACCGTCGACGGCGGGCGGGGGATTCTCGGCGGTCGACCGATTTCGGGAGTAACCCTCGACCTGTCCACCGGGGGCGAACTCGCCCCTGCGCTCGTCGCGCTCGCCGCGCTCGCGCCGCAGCCCTCAACCTTCACGGGCATCGCGCACCTGCGCGGACACGAAACTGACCGACTCGCCTCGCTCGTCACCGAGATCAATCGTCTCGGCGGAAACGCGACGGAACTTCCCGACGGGATCCATCTCGAGCCGGCGACCCTCCACGGCGGTCATTGGCACAGCTACGAGGATCACCGGATGGCAACCGCGGGAGCGATCATCGGTCTTGCCGTCGATGGCGTGTTCGTGAACGACATCGGAACGACATCGAAAACGCTGCCCGACTTTCCCGCAATGTGGACAGGGATGTTGACGTCGTGACGTGGCTTCCCGACGACGCCGACCGATTCGATGGGTACGACGAATCCTCCGCGCGGGTTCGCCCACCAAAGCGAGGAAGCAAGCCACGAACGAAGAACCGCCCCGCCCACGACGATTCGATCGAGGCGCGCGTGATTACTGTTGATCGCGGACGGTATCTGACACTAGCCGATGAGGGAACCCCTGAGGAGCGCGAAATCATCACCAAACGGGCGCGCGAACTTTCCCGAACTCCGATTGTGACGGGGGACCTTGTCGACATCGTTGGCGACACGACGGGTGGCGATGGAACACTCGCTCGAATCGTCCGAGTCGTTCCGCGCACAACCGTCCTCCGACGATCGGCCGACGACAGCGACACCGTCGAGCGGATGATCGTCGCCAACGCCGATCGGATGCTCATTGTGGTGGCGGCGGCTAACCCCGAGCCACGCCAACGCCTCGTCGATCGATACATGGTCGCCGCGTTTGACGCGGGAATTCTGCCCATCCTGTGCGTGACCAAAACCGACCTTGCCGACCCGACCGCGTTTCTCACGCATTTTCGCGGCCTTGACGTTCCCGTCGTGACCTCACGATCGGACGCCCCACCGCTCGCGGAATTGACCGAACTGCTGGTCGGGCACACGACGGTGGCGGTCGGACATTCCGGGGTCGGGAAATCCACGCTGGTCAACGCGCTGATCCCCGATGCGCATCGAGCCACCGGCGTCGTCAACGACGTGACCGGGCGCGGTCGTCACACCTCGTCGTCCACCGCGTCGTTCCGATTTCCGGGCGGCGGCTGGCTCATCGACACCCCTGGTGTTCGTTCCTTCGGACTGGGTCACGTTCGACCGGAATCCGTCCTTGCGGCGTTCACAGACCTGGCCGAAATTGCGGAAGACTGCCCTCGAGGATGCAACCACCGCGACGCGGATTGCGCGATGGTGGAAGCCGTCGCTGCGGGCGACCTCGGCTCGGAGGGCGCCGCGCGGCTCGATTCTGTACAGCGATTGATCCAGTCGCTGGATTCCGTGGCGTAGCCTGACAACGTGACGATCTCGATACGGGACGACCTTGCGCTTGCGCGGTCTCTTGCCGCGATGGCCGACCTGGTGTCGATGCGGCGCTACGAATCTCAGGATTTCACCGTCACGACGAAACCAGACCGCACCCCCGTCACCGAGGCAGACCGCGAGGTCGAACACGCCATCCGCGAGGGACTCGCCGCCGCGCGACCCGACGACGCGATTCTGGGTGAGGAATTCGGTTCGACCGGCCCGCAAGACGGCGAACATCGCCCGCATCGGCAATGGATCATCGACCCGATTGACGGAACCGCCAATTTCCTTCGCGGAGTGCCCATCTGGGGGACTCTCATCGCACTCGCTCTCGATGGCGTTCCCGTGGTTGGTGTTGTCTCCTCCCCCGCTCTCGGACAGCGCTGGTGGGGCGCGATTGGTGAGGGCGCCTACACCCAACGATCCGACAAACACGAGGAGCGAATCCACGTCAGCGCTGTCAAGACTCTCGGCGATGCCGTCATTTCCTACAATTCACTTCCAGCCTGGATCGAGGCGGGGCGGGGCGACAACGCCATTGCGCTCGCGACCTCGGCGTGGAGGGCGCGGGCAATCGGTGACATGTGGTCCTACATGCTCGTCGCGGAGGGAGCAATCGACGTGGCGACCGAGTGCGACCTTCAGTCTTACGACATGGCGGCACTGATCCCCATCATCACCGAAGCAGGTGGACGATTCACCGATATCGAGGGGCGGGACGGGCCCTGGAACGGTACGGCGTGCGCAACGAATGGGTTGCTACACGACGACGTACTCGAGTTGCTTCGGTAGTCTTAGCGCGTGCCTAACTTCGGTTCTCTTGACTTCACGCGTGTCGCCGTCCTCGGTGTCTCGGCGCTCGTGCTGACGGGATGTACAACAATCTCAACCCTTGTCGACGCCTACGGTGGGGGCGACCCGGCAAGTACACCAACTCCTAGCGCGTCCTATGCGCCGACCGGACTTGTCACTCTGGCAATTGGTGATTGTCTCGATGAACAAAAGCTCGAAGACGGCGACACCTCGACGGATCCGATGGTGCCGTGCGACGTGGCCCATGACCTCGAGGTGTTCGGTGAACTCACGGTAGCCGACGGTGATTACCCGTCGTTAGAGACGCTCGCCGGTTTTGCGACCCACGGCTGCGCAGAGCAGTTCAAGACTTTTGTCGGACTCGATTTCGGGCTTTCCTCACTGGACTTTAAGTACTACTACCCGACCGAGTCATCCTGGGCAAACGGTGACCGTGGCGTTGATTGCGTTGTCTTTGATCCGACTCAACAGACCGTCGGCACGCTCGCGGATTTCAAGCACTAATAAACGCGGTGCGCACCACGCGATGGCGTGACAACGAACAAGTCGGGTTCTTCAAATCGGTGATCACTAAACACTTGTCGAACCGCGTGCTCAACGGCGGGGAGTAATCCCCGAGGCGTCAGCGCAATCGCGGCTCCCCCAAAACCGCCTCCCGTCATTCGGGCTCCGAGCGCTCCTGCGTCTCGCGCAACCTGAACCGCCACATCGATTTGCGGAATCGAAATTTCAAAATCGTTTTTCATCGAGAGGTGCGATGCGACGAGGAAATCGCCAATCGC
>CANGCU010000104.1 GCA_947452355.1 Microbacteriaceae bacterium
CCCTTGTGGCGATGGTCCTCGAGTCGCTCGTCGGCTGGTCGCTCGACGACGGAGCCCCCGAGGTGCGTCGACCTCAAACCGAAGTCGCGATCGCGGACCGCCACGATGTTCTCGTGACCAATCGTCCGCTGGAACAAGTCGTTCTCATCATGGGTGTTCCCGGTGTGGTGACGAGCGACCAGCGCCGGACAGACCTCAATGTGCTGACCTCAATTTTGGGTGGCGGTTCGTCCTCTCGGCTCTTCCAAGAGATCCGCGAAAAGCGCGGGCTTGCCTACTCGGTCGACGCATTCCCCGTGATGTATTCCGACGCCGGAGTCGTCGGGTTGGCGGCCGGGTGCGCACCGCACGCGGTTGCCGAGGTCGCCCAGTTGATGCGCGAAGGACTCGAATCGATGACGACGGTCACCGAAACCGAGTTGACCAGGGCTCGCGGCCAAATACTGGGGTCCTCGACGTTGTCACTCGAGTCAACGGATTCGCGGATGAACCGGCTCGCGCGATCGGAATTCCTGGGTGAATATCGCGACCTTGATGCGGCCGAGCGACTTCTAGGCTCAGTGACACAGGAGTCGGTTGCCGAGATGGCGCGCACTCTCATCGCCCGTCCACTGAGCATCGCGGCGGTCGGTGATGTCACCCCGGACACCTTCGCGTCCCTCGCGTGAGGCAACCGATGTAGCGCCCCCATGCGCCCAACCCCTTACGTTTTTGGAAACCAAACTTCCTAGAACCAACGTTTTTGGAAATGAAAACAGCATTTATGGCCAACGCGGCAGGTTTCATACGCTTTCGTTGCCAAAAATCCGGTCAATTCAATATTTGGTTTCCGGAAACGTGGGAGTCGATGTCGGGGCGTTCGTCGGGGCCGGCCTGATTGTTCACCGCCCATCACGGTCACCTCGTAATGCACCAATCGTGATGCAAGCTGCACAATCTCAGGACCTGAGCGTTAGAACATGCACATGGAAGTTGTCTCAGCACTGCAAAAACTTAATGGTGTCGCGCGAATGCGCGACCTGAGAAAATTTGGAATCACTCGCGAGATCATCTGGAAGGAAATCCGCGCACACCGGATCCTTCGATTACGTCGAGGCTGGATTTCTCTCATAACGGTCTCGCCGATGGAAATCGCGGCGGTCGAAGCTCATGGACTGCTGACGTGTGCTTCCGCGGCCGGTGTGCTGGGGTTCCCAGCGCAGGGAGCTCATTTTCATATCAGGAGTCGTTGTGACGATGTCAACGAACTTCGGACAACGAGACGCAAGACGCCAACCAAAATTGGCGCGTGCGTCGGTATCCCCGAAATGATTATTGACTATGCCACATGCCAGCCAGCGGAATGGGTCGTCGCACTTGCGGATCACCTTGAACGTACTCGCGCACTCGCCGGTTCCGATTGGGCGATGGTCGAGAATTCCTTGCCAAAGAAAGCTGCACGGCTAATTAGCATGAGGTCCCGGATACCCGAATCTGTCTTGGAATCCGTGGTGCGTTTTCGACTACTCCAGGCCAGGATTCCTCACTCGATGCAGGTGCCAATCGGAAGGTTTCGGGCGGATTTTGTGATTAGCAGCGGAATTGTTTTGGAGACACATGGCGCAGAGTTTCACTCTGACCGCGCCGATTGGGAGCGCGATCGACGAAAAGTAGCCTGGCTTAAATCGCAGGGCTGGGAAGTCCTCGAAATCTCTTACTCACAGGTGTTCGGCGAGTGGGAGTTGGTCCTATCTGCCATTCGCGCGACACGTTCCAAGCAACGGAATCGTCAGTTTCCCAACTTTTTGGAAACCAAACGGGGTTGAGCCCGCAACGCTGAGCGTTTTGCGCGATTTCGTTTCCTGGAATGCCGGCAATCTGCAATTTGGTTTCCAAAAACGTGATGAGGCGGGGACAGGGATGGGGATGAGGCGGGGACGGGGATGAGGCGGGGACGGGGATGAGGCGGGGCGGGACGGGGATGAGGCGGGGGCGGGGACGAGATGGAAAGAAGTTGGCGCTGGAGTGCACGCCCCGAGAATAGGCTGGAGACATGACCAAGGTGGATGCGGTGAGCGCTGGGAAGCCGCTAACGACGGCACGCACAATCGCGGGCGTCGTTCTGATGTCGGCATTGCTTGCGTTGTATCTTGGGTTCGCACTCTATGAGGCGTGGCTGCTCGTCGCGTCGGGGCATCCGTTGTCACTGGTTTACGGGCTCGCGCTGTTCGTTGCCCCGGCGATTGGAATTTGGTCGCTGGTGCGTGAATTGCGGTTCGGCCGTGACGCTCAAAGAATTTTCACCCAGTTCGTCGCCAAGCGTGGAGAACCGCAAATCCCCGTCATCGACCGCCGCGACCGCGACGCTGTTGACGCGCTGGTTGCGACCCCGGTCCCAGCTCAATGGCAGGACGCCCTACTGTTGGGACTCACCCTCGACACCGTCGGTCGACGTCGCGAGGGACGTGCTGCCGTCCGCAAAGCCATCAGTGCGTGGGCGATAGACTCGCGTTCATGACGACGGCGAAGTCCCATGCGCGTGCGCTCACAATCGCGTACGTCATGCCCGTTCGAAACGACGCACGATACCTGCGAACAGCGGTTGAGAGCATCGTCGCCCAGAAGAATCCGAAGGGCACCGAAATCATCGTCGCGATCGGTCCGTCCGAAGACAAGACTCGTGTCATCGCGAACGAACTCGCGCAGGAATACCCGCTCGTCATTCTCGACAACCCGTCGGGTGGCACTTCGTCGGCATTGAACATCGCGATGCTGGCGACGAACGCCGACGTCCTGATCCGAGTCGACGCCCACTCCGAGCTCGAGCCCGGCTACACGAAATTGGCCGTCTCGATTCTGCAGGACACACACGCGTCAAATGTCGGGGGGATCATGGAGGCGCGCGGTCACTCGTCGATTCAGAAGGCGGTCGCGTGGGCCTACGGAAACTTCATCGGACTCGGTGGAGGTCCAATCCACACGGGTGGAGTCGCCGGCCCGGCTGACACGGTGTACCTCGGAGTGTTACGACGTCTCGACGTTCTCGAAGTCGGCGGTTTCAACGAGATGCTGGTTCGCGGACAGGATTGGGAACTGAACGCCCGCCTTCGTGAAAGCGGCAAACTCGTCTGGTTCGATCCGCGTCTCACTGTCGGCTATTACCCGCGACGGGACATCATGTCCTTGGCCCGACAGTTCTTCACGACGGGTACGTTTCGCGCGTTTATCTTGCTGGCAAACCCGAAGCGCACGCGCACCAAGTACCTCGTTCCGCCGACATTCATCCTGTCCGCCGTCACCGCCGCTGCGTTGTTCCTCGCGACTTTCAACTGGTTGTGGCTCGCGCCGCTCTATGCGTACGCCGCCGTTGTCCTCGGTGGAGCGTGGCTGTCGAAGGGACTGAGCCTCAAGTCGCGCATCGCGCTCATGGCCGTCCTTCCGACGATGCACATTTCGTGGGGCCTCGGCTTCTGGCGCGGAGTCTTCACGTTCCGTTTCCGCGGAGACGATGTGCCACTCAACACGGCCGCAATCTCTGTTCACAGTTGAGCCTCGTACTTGGTGGATAAACTGAACCGTTAGCAGGACGGGGAAGGATTTCATGAGCTCGATCGTGGTGTGTTCGTTTTATACGGACGACGAGTACTACCGAAACGAAGCAAAGGCTCTCAAAGCCGACCTCGACAAACTCGGTGTCGACTACGTTCTCGAGGAAATCGCCAAGAAGCCTGGCCAGGATTGGGCGGACATGTGCCGCCAGAAGGTCCCGTTCCTGCAATCGGTGTGCGAGCGTTTCCCCGACAAAAAGGTCTTCTGGATCGATGTCGATTGTCGACTTCTGTCGCTTCCGGATTTCGTTCGCGATTCGAGCGCGGACATCATCGGTTTCCAACGCGGCTTTGGGTCATCGCTGACAATCGGGTATCAGAACCGAACCCGTTTTTGGGAGCCCTGTTTTTGGGGCGTCAACACCGGACCGAACGCTCGCAAGATGATCGCCGATGCGGCGGCGTTGGAGGCGACCTCGGACCTCAAAGCGACCGATGACTATTTCTTTGAGGACGGCTGGCGACAGAACGTCGATTCGCTGACGTTCCAAATCATCCCGTCGGCGGCCGTCGTCGGCAAGGGCGACCCGTCGCTCAAGGTCGAGTCGTTTTTCGTGTTCGGCTCGTCGGGCAACGTCGCCGAGTTCAAGGGCAAGGTCGAACAACATAAGTCGGCGGCGAAGCAGTCGGTTCGCAAGCGCATCACGATTTTCGGTAAAAAGGTTCTCAAGCGTTTTCCCGCACCCGTGTCGCGCCGACTCGTCAACATCGCTGACCGTATCGGGGTCACCGCGATTCTCACGGGGCAGGGTTCCGTGGGAAACACGCTGTCACGCCGCGCGATGACTCACAAGATTTTGCGAGCGGGGTTCGACGGTAACGTCGCGGAACTCGACAAGTACGCCAACGACCTCAATTCGAGTGGTGTCACCACCAACGAAGAACGCGCCACCATCGTCGCCGCTACGACCTTCGCACACTATTCCTCCCGTCCGTCCGACCGGGACATCACCATGACGTGGTGGGCGCGGCCATTCCCCGGAAACTTCGGTGACTGGCTCAGCCCGCTCATCATCGGGAACTACACGGACGACCGAATCTTGTACCACTCGCCGACGGCACCGATCGTCGAGCACCACCTGATTTCGACGGGGTCAATCGGCCGCTTCATCACGCCCTCATCGATCGTTATCGGCACGGGTATTTCGAGCGACGACGTC
>CANGCU010000105.1 GCA_947452355.1 Microbacteriaceae bacterium
GGGTCGGCTTCGACGATGAGTTCGTGGGGGAGTTCGAAAACATCACACGTTGCGTGCGCGAGTTCCATTCGGCCAATCGCGTCATCTCCGACGAGATGCAGCGTTCCGGTCGTACCTCGGTTGACAACGCGACCGAGTTGCGCGCCGACCTCGGATGCGAGGGATGGACTCGTCACCTTATTGACGTTGGGACCGCCCCACACCGTGAAGGCATCGCCGCGGCGGAGGGTCGTCACGAGCGTGTCGACGAAATACCCGAATCCAACGTCTTGTTGGCGCGGCGATTCGGTGAGTCGATGACGACCCATGACACCCGCTATGCGTGCGATCGTTCCGCGTCCTTCCGTCCGACTGCGAACCGCTTGCTCGCCGAGTGCCTTCAGGTAGCCATAAAAGTTGATGGCGTTACCCGGATTGGTCTCGGGTTCGAGGTGGCCCTGTCCGTCCATCACCCAATCGGTTGAGATGTACATCATGTGGATGTCGCGTTCGACGGAGACGGTCGCGATGCGGTCGGTCAGGCCCACGTAGGCGTCATATCCCGCCTCGCGGTTTTCGAGGAGTCGAGTGAAGTCGTTGGCGATGGCGCAGTGAACTATGGCGTCGACGTCGCCCATGGCCTCGCTGATCGCGGCCAGGGACGAATAGTCCACCGTGCGGATTTCCCACGGCGTTTCGATGCGCGCCGCGTCTCTCGACAAACCGACGACGTCGTGACCCGCGAGTCGAAGTGCCTCCGAAATGTTGCTACCGACGAATCCCGTCGATCCCGTTACCGCGATGCGTGCCATGGTTCTCCTTCGAGTTTGGACCTTTCTATATTGTAGGTTTGTCCTAACAAAAGAAAGGAACGCTGTGAGCGAACTCAAAATTGGACTCATTGGCTCTGGTCGAATCGGTCAGGTCCATGCCGGCAGCATCGCCGACACCAAGGGTGCAACCCTCACCTGGATTTGCGACCCCTTTATCGAGGGTGCCCAAAAGCTTGCAGCGGAATTTGGCGGGAAGGTCACGGCCGACCCCGAAGATGTCTTTACCTCGGGAGAGGTTGATGTCATTGTCGTCGCCTCACCGACGCCGACACACCTCGACATGATTGATCGAGCTATTGACCAGGGAATTCACGTTTTATGTGAAAAGCCGATTGACCTCGACATCGCCAAGGTTGAAAAACTTCGCGACAAGGCGAACGCCGCGAATGTACACATTGCGATCGGGTTCAACCGACGTTTTGACCCTCAGTTCGAATCGATTCAGAAGCGAGTCGCGGCTGGCGAAGCGGGCAAACTCGAACAACTCGTCATCCTGTCCCGCGATCCCGGTCCCGCGCCACGCGCCTACATCGCTGTGTCGGGCGGCATTTTCCGTGACATGACGATTCACGACTTTGACATGGCCCGCTATTTCGTGCCGGACATCGTCGAGGTCTACGCGGCCGGCGCGAACGTGTTCAGTGACGACATCAAGGCCGAAAACGATTACGACTCGGTGTCCGTCACGATGCGCGGCCGAGGTGGCGAGATCATCGTCATCGTCAACTCTCGTCACTCGGCCTACGGTTACGACCAGCGCCTCGAAGCATTCGGCGACAAGGCGATGTTCCACGCGCACAATGTGTCACCGACGACGGTACAGAAATACGATGCCACGGGCACCGGTCAGGCCGAGCCGTTCATCGACGCGTTCCTCGTGCGCTACGCCGTGTCCTATCGACGTGAGCTCGCGCTTTTCTTAGACGGGATCCGAGACGGTAAGAATTACAACCCGACCTTCGACGATGGACGGGCGGCGCTCATCCTGGCGGATGCGGCGACCGAATCAGCGCGCACGGGTGCTCGCGTGTCTGTCGACGGCAAGCTCTGATCCCATCTCGGACGATTTCCCGCAGGCAGCGGGCAAGTCGTTGAGCTATTTATTCGCCGAGCAGTGAGCGAAGGTAGGTGACGCTCGCCTTGGCGTCACGGTACGGTCCGGCGCCTTCGGCCGGTTCTTCCGAGACGACGTTGTCCTGCTCGAGCACATACCAACCCGAATAGCCGCTTGCTTCGAGAGACCGCACGATTGCCGCGACGTCGACGTCACCCTGCCCGAGTGGCACGTACATTCCTGCGACAACGCCCTGGTAATAGGTGATCTCGCCGGATTTCACGCGGTTCGCCAGTGCGAGATTGACGTCCTTGGCGTGAACGTGCGCAACCCGCGTCGCGTTGGCGCGTGCGAACGCGACGGGGTCCGAGCCACCGATCAGCATGTGACCGGTGTCAAGGCAGAAGCCGATGGTGGTCCCGGTGAGCACTCGATTGACGTCTGCGTCCGATTCGACAATGGTTCCCACGTGCGGGTGAATCACGGCGCGCACCCCGAATTCGGCGGCGAGCGCTTCGAGGTCGGTCAGGTTTGCGAATAGCGTGTTCCACTGCGAGTCGGAAAGTTCTGGGCGCTCGTCGTACCCGTCGTTACCCGTACTCGCCGCGAGCACCATGACGTCTGCGCCGGCGGCCTTAAAGACGTCGAGCTCAGCGCGAATCTCGGGTTTGGGGTCGTGGTTGGCGTCGTGCAAGACAACGGGGACAAATCCACCAACAGCGGACAACCCGTGCGACGCCAAGATTGCGACGCGACCAGCGGCCTCAATGGGAAGGAATCCAAGGGGCCCAAATTCGCACGCGCTGTAGCCCAATTCGGTCATTTCGGAAAGAACTCGCTCCTGCGACATTTGGTATCCCCAGCCGGGAACCTCGCATACGCCCCACGAAATGGGGGCTCCCGCAATTTTGGAACTCATCGAATTTGTGTCCTTTCATGCCGGAACGGCTTCGGCGCGACCCCGCATATCTCGATTTGGTAACGGTGACCGAATTTACTCTATAACGAGGGTTTGTAGTGACATAGTTAAGCCTGTCTTGCGTCGCCCTAGATGCACGACAGACATTCAACAACTCAAGGAAGAGAGGCTTCAATGTCTTGGAAGAAACTCGCGGTAATCGCCGCGGTCTCGTCACTCGCACTTGCGGGTTGCGCGAGCACTGGCGGAGGAACCGCCGCAGCTGGTGACCACTCCGACCTCAAGATCTGTGTCTACACGCACGGTGACGGTGGAACGTTCTGGTCGGTTGCTCAGAAGGGTGCCGAAGCAGCAGCTGCTGACCTCGGTGTCACGCTGGACTACCAAGGTTCGTCAAACGACTCGGCCAAGCAGGCTGCGACCATCGCAGCTGGCGTAACCGGTGGTTGCTCGGGAATCGCAGCTTCGGCTCCGGACCCTGCTGCTATCACGGACGCAATGCTCGCCGCACATGACGCTGGCATCCCCACCGTCACGATGAACTCCGGTTCGTCGGTGTTCAAGGACCTCGGCGCATTCACGCACGTTGGACAGGACGAAATCGTCGCTGGACAGCAGGCTGGACTCCGTTTCAACGACCTCGGCGCAACCAAGATTCTCTGCCCCATTCAGGAAGCAGCGAACGTAGGTCTCGCAGACCGTTGTAAGGGTGCTTCGGAAACCTTCTCGGGTGAAGTTGTGAACTTCAACCTCGATGGTGGACTCGCAGACATCGCTGGATCGGAAGCCAAGATCCAGGCTGCTCTCGAAGCTGACCCCTCGATCGACGGCATCTTCGCGCTCAACGCAGACATCGCAACCGGTGCAGCTCTTGCTGCGTCGGAAGCCACTGGCCGCAACGCGATCATCGGTACCGTCGACATGTCGGCTGACGCACTCACCGCAATCAAGGATGGAAAGATGGCATTCGCCATTGACCAGCAGCAGTACGCACAGGGCTACATGTCCGTCGTGCTTCTGTACTTGAACCTCACCAACGCGCACGAGCTTGGTGGCGGACTCCCCATCTACACCGGCCCTGGTTTCGTTACCTCGGACAACGTAGACGCCGTCATGGCACTTGTCGCAGCTGGTACTCGCTAGTATCAGGTTCGACTAAAGGGCGGCTGGCGCAGGGAAACCGGCGCCAGCCGCTCTCTTTATTTGTATAGTTAAATTCTTCAGAAAAGGTGGTGTCTCCTTTGACGACAACAAAATCGGATGAACGCGTACAACGGGTTTCCTTACTCACTAAAGCGCTTCGCCGCCCAGAACTTGGCGCTCTGGTTGGAGCCCTCGTCATTTTCACAATCTTTGCCGTTGTTGACACCACCGGTCACTTTGCTGACCTTCAGGGCGCAGCCGGGTGGACTCACTTCGCCGCACCGATCGGGATCACGGCAATCTTCGTCGCACTGCTGATGATCGGCGGCGAGTTCGACCTCTCGTCGGGTGTCATGGTTGGTACCGCAGGTCTCCTCATGGGAAACCTCGTGAGCCAGGCCGGTCTAGGCGTCTTCCCCGCAATGCTGATCACTCTCGTCTTCGCAGGACTCGTCGGTTTTGCCAACGGATTCCTCGTCATCCGAACCGGTCTTCCCTCCTTCATCGTCACGCTCGCGACCTTCTTCGTCCTCAAGGGTGTCAACCTTGCGGTCACGAAACTCATCACGGGAACAGTTCGCGTTGACGGAATCGACAAGGGTGACGGTTTCGAAATTGCCCGTGATTGGTTCGCGACAAAAATCGACATCGCCGGGGCACAGTTCCAAGTTTCGCTCTTCTGGTGGATCGGGTTCACGATTTTCGCAACCTGGCTGCTGACCCGTACTGCATTTGGAAACTGGATTTTTGCTTCCGGTGGAGATGCCAACGCTGCTCGTAACGCCGGTGTTCCGGTTGCGCGCACCAA
>CANGCU010000106.1 GCA_947452355.1 Microbacteriaceae bacterium
CTGGAACGGTCAGCGCGTCATCATCGAGGGACAGACGTTTACGAATCAACTGGCATCGTACGAGTCGTTTCACCCCGGCTCATGGTTCGACGAAGGGCAACTCGTTCCGTACGGGGTCAAGCTCACGTCGTTTGTCCCGACGTACACGAAAGACACCGTCAAGGATGTCTGGATGCCGATTGATTACACGGCGAACCTGTCGGTCAAAGATGCGTCGGGAACGCGTGACGCGGTGCTGAAGGTCAACGACCCGCTGGCAATCGGAGACTCGCAGGTGTACCTGCTCGGCAACGGGTATGCGCCGGTCATCACGGTTCGGGATGCCGAGGGAACTGTCGTTTTCGATCAACCCGTCGTTTTTCTCAGTCAGGATTCGAACCTCACGAGTGTGGGCGTGGTCAAGGTTCCCGACGGACTTTCGACCCAGCTCGGAATGCAAGGCTTCTTCTATCCGAGTGCCGTTGAGCTCGATTCGGGGGCATTGGCGTCGAACAACCCCGAACCGACCAACCCGACCGTCACTTTCAACGTCTACACCGGCGACCTCGGGCTCGACTCGGGCAAGTCCGCGAACATCTTCCAACTTCCCATCGACACGATGACGCAGATCGCCGGTCGTCACACGGGCATCGATGTCGTGTTGACGCCGGGAGATGTCTTCACTCTGCCGGGCGGACTCGGGTCTGTTGAGTTTTCGGGATTGCGCCGATTCATCGGCGTCGAGATTCGGCACGACGCAACTCAGTTGGGGGTGGGGATCAGCGTGCTGTTCATGGTCGCCGGACTGCTCGCGTCGTTGGGAACCCGTCGCCGTCGCGTGTGGATTCGCGTTGCCGGCACGGCCCGTAAACCCGAACTGGAATGGGGCGGAATGTCCCGCGGCGACGACCCGCGAATGGATGCTGCACTCGACAAATTGGTCGAACGAGCACACCAAACTTCACCCGCTAAGGTTGCGAGAGCATGATGAACAATCTTGAGTCGATTTCCCTGATCGCAACCTATTCGGCGATGGCCGTCTACACACTGTCGTTCATCTTGTTCACCGTGGATCTCGCCGGTCGTGCATCGTCGAATGGGCAATCCGCCCCGACCAGGTGGCTGCGCAGCGCGATGGCACTTCTCATCATCGGATGGGGTATCCACCTCGGTGCGGACGTCACTCGTGCCCTGTCGGCCCATCGGGTTCCGTGGGCAAACATGTACGAATTCGGCCTCACCGCAACGCTCGTGATGGTCGGGGTATTCCTCGGGTTGAACCTGTGGCGTGACGTTCGATTCGTCGGCGCGTTCGTGTCGGGTTTCGCACTTCTCGCACTGGGAATCGTCACCGTCAACTTCTACGTCTCGGTGACGCCCCTGCCGCCAGCCCTGCAGGATTACTGGCTCGTCATTCACGTGTGCGTCGCCGTCTTGGGAACGGGATTTTTTGCGACCGGTGCCGCCCTGTCGTCGGCTCAGTTACTTCAAGAATCGCGGGAAGCCGGTCGCCTGCAAACGCGGTCGTGGCAGTTCCTCTCGGCGTTCCCGTCCGCCATCTCTCTCGAAGCGCTCGCCTATCGAATTCTCGTCATCGGGTTCGTGTTCTGGACCTTCACTGTCATCGCCGGCGCCATCTGGGCCGAACGAGCGTGGGGTCGATACTGGGGCTGGGACACGAAAGAAGTCTGGGCCTTCATCATTTGGACCCTCTTTGCCGGGTACATTCACGCCCGCGCGACGCGCGGTTGGCGCGGTCGACCCGCTGCGATTTTGAGCCTGATTGGATTCGGCGCCGTCGTCTTCAACTATTCAATCGTCAACCTCTTTTTCAAGGGGCTGCACGTTTATTCGGGTCTCTAAAGCAACGCGAGGCAACGGGTGGCGCGTTCACGCCACCACTGTGCGCGCTCGGGGCTGACGCTCAATTCCCGCGCGGCGGTTTCATCGACGATTCCGGGCGCAGCTGTCCACGTGCCGAAACTGACCCCCGGCGGGATGATGTCTCGTTCGAACAAGACGTTGGTGGCAATACCGCAGTCGTAGTCGAGGGTTTCGATTCGTGACGCCAGATCGAACGATGCGGCGAGCCCAATCGACGATTCGAGTGCGCTCGAGACAACAACGGGCAGTCCCGCCTCGTCAATAATGTCGAGCGCGCGGCGCACTCCACCCAGTGGAGCAACCTTGACGACGAGGATGTCGGCCGCGCCCGCGCGAGCGACGGCGACCGGGTCGGCGGCCTTGCGAACGCTTTCGTCCGCCGCAATCGGAATCCCAAGGCCGTGGACGCGCGTTTTGATCTCGTACAGTTCGTCGACCGTTGCGCAGGGTTGTTCGACGTATTCGAGGTCGAACTGTTCGAGTGCGCGAATCGCGTGCTCGGCTTCGTCGACGTTCCAGCCGCCGTTCGCGTCGATGCGAACGCGACCGGAGTCGCCCACAAATTCGCGGGCCGCACGGACACGAGCGACGTCGTCGTCGAGCGTCTGTCCCGTCTCGGCAACCTTGACCTTGACCGTGCGGAAATCACCAAATCGACCGAGCACGTCGGGAACTTCGCCGGCAGACACAGCGGGAAGCGTCGCGTTGGTTCGAACCTCGTCGCGAAAAATTGGCCGCTCGTCACGGTTTGGCCCGAGATGCCAGGCCTGTTCGATTGCGCTGGCAAGCCACGGCGCGGATTCATCGTCGTCGTATTCGGTGAATGCGGCGAATTCTCCCCACGAGTTTTCGTTCGCACCGGCGATCAGCATCGTTTCCCGAACGGTCAAACCACGAAATTGGGTTCGTAAGGGCAGCGCAACGACCCTCACGTTGGCGAGGAGTTCGTCGGCGGTGGGAAGCCTCATGACTCAAACATATCCGCGAAGTAATAGCCTGAAGGTATGGCAAAACCCGTCAGCGACCTCTTCGATTCGAGCCAATGGACTGTTGCGCCCGGATTCGAGGACTTCACAGACGTCACGTATCACCTGTCGGCTGACCAGGGCATTGCGCGTATCGCGTTCAACCGCCCCGAGGTGCGCAACGCCTTTCGGCCGCACACCGTCGACGAGTTGTACCGCGCGCTCGACGACGCCCGGCTCAATCCGCGACTCGGTGTCGTTCTGCTCACGGGTAACGGCCCAAGCGCAAAGGACGGCGGTTGGGCGTTCTGTTCGGGTGGTGACCAACGAGTTCGCGGCGCTGACGGTTACAAATACGCCGACGGGGAAACGAGCGACACGATCGATGCCGGTCGAGGTGGTCGACTTCACATCCTCGAGGTGCAGCGACTCATTCGGTTCATGCCCAAGGTGGTCATCGCGCTGATTCCGGGTTGGGCTGCCGGCGGCGGACATTCGTTGCACGTCGTCTGTGATTTGTCCATCGCGAGCCGCGAGCACGCGCGTTTCAAACAAACGGACGCGACTGTCGGTTCGTTCGATGCCGGATACGGCAGCGCATATTTTGCTCGCCAGGTTGGGCAGAAATTCGCGCGCGAAGTCTTTTTCCTCGCGGATGAATACGACGCACAACGCGCGCACGACATGGGTTCCGTGAACGCGGTTGTCGCACACGCCGAACTCGAGTCGACCGGTATCGACTGGGCGCGAAAGGTTCTCGCACAGTCCCCTACGGCGATTCGGATGCTGAAATTCGCCTTCAACGCGGTCGACGACGGACTGGTCGGTCAGCAGGTGTTTGCAGGAGAAGCGACTCGACTCGCGTATGGAACATCCGAAGCGGTCGAAGGCCGAGACGCGTTTCTCGAGAAGCGCGACCCCGACTGGGGCGCTTTCCCCTGGCAGATTTAGCGTCGTGAGTTCGCCATCCGATTCCGTGAGTGACATCGACGCGATTCGTGCAGCGCTCGATACGGGAATCGTCGTCGAAACGAGCGGATCAACCGCGCGCCCCAAAAGGGTGCAACTCTCGGCCGCCGCACTGCGTGCCTCGGCTGAAGCGACCGCCGAGGCACTAGGAACCGGCGGCTGGGTTTTGGCGTTGCCCCTGTCGTACATCGCCGGAATCATGGTGGTTGTTCGGTCGCTCGTCAGTGGAACTCCACTGATTGACGCTCGGCACGAACCCTTCGATGCGCGCACGTTCACGAGGTTGGCCCAGCAACTCCCTGAAGGAACATGGTTCACGTCGCTCGTGCCCGCACAATTGGTGCGACTGCTCGACCTCGCCGAGAGTGACAAGCCCGCCCGCGACGCATTGCGTCGATTCGAACGAATTCTTGTCGGCGGACAGGCTATCCCCGCCGGTGTGGTCGACCGCGCCTCGGCCCTGGGCATTCGCATTACGCGAACCTACGGCTCGGCCGAGACGGCGGGTGGGGTCGTCTATGACGGCCACCCGATCGGCGACACGGTGGTTCGAATTGACGATGACGGTCGAATTGCGATTTCGACATCGAGCCTCGCCGACGGTTACGACGGCGACAACGCGCTCACCTCCGAAAATTTCATCGTTGACGACGACGGCAACCGCTGGTGGCGCACATCCGATTTGGGATCGCGCGAGAATGGCGTTCTCACGGTCGAAGGCCGGGCCGACGACGTCATTGTGACGGGAGGAATCAAGGTGTCACTCGGTGACGTCGACCGTGTGCTCGCCACGGCCGGCATCGACGCCGTCGCC
>CANGCU010000107.1 GCA_947452355.1 Microbacteriaceae bacterium
GGCTGGAGGCCAATCGCGTTGTACTCGTCGATGACCTTCTTGAGAACGGTTCGCGGCGAGATGAGGTTGGGGGAATGGTCAGGATTGAGCGCGTCGGCAATGACATACGCAACACCCGGTTCGAAGGGGAGAGGGGTGATGGTGTCGGGTTCAATCGAGCTGACGAGGTCTTGCAAACCGTCCGACGCGATGTTGACCGCGTCGAGCACGTCACCGCCGGTCGTTGTGACCCACACGCCCTGACAGAACGCGGGGCCGTTGTGTGCCGCTTTGTCGAGTTGGCTGACGAGAACATCCTTCGAACGCGCAATCCCGAGGACGTCGGCGTAGATGAAGCGAAGGACATCGATTCCCTGGTCAGTGAGCGAATCGCGAAGTGCAACGAGGTCGTGAGACATTGGTACTCCTTTGTAACCATTTCGTTAGGACTCAAACGAAATACTAGTGTTTAGAATCGGAAAATAGTCGACTGTAGTCAAACCGTAATATTTAACATCGGAACCCACGAGAGGGAAGCCTGTGAAAGCGCTCTTCATTCAACACGACCACGTCAGTCCGACGGGTCCCGTGTCCGATCGCCTGCGCCACCATGGTTACGAGGTTGACGAGGTGCTCGTTGTTCCGGAAGAGAATTTTCGTGAACCGAACGTGCCGTTCGTCTTCCCGAACCTCGACGACTACGACCTCATCATCCCGCTCGGTGCGCCGTGGGGTGCGTGGGACGACGGCTGCATCGGCAATTGGCTCACTCCTGAACTTGAGTGGGTGCGCGAGGCCGTCACGAGCGGCAAGCCAGTACTTGGGATCTGTTTCGGCGGACAACTCATCGCACGGGCGATGGGCGGTTCGGTCGCCCCCGGACCCAAGGGCGAAATCGGCTGGACAAACATTTGGAGTGACGACGAAACCCTCGTCGGCAACGGACCGTGGTTTCAGTTCCACTACGACCGCTGGGAACTTCCGCCCGGCGCCACGGAAATCGCCCGTAACCCCATCGCATCACAGGCGTTCGTCATCAACAAGGCGCTCGCATTGCAGTTCCACCCTGAACTTGACGCCGCCGCACTCGACGGCTGGCTCATCTGGGGTGGCGACAAAGAGGTCATCGCTGATGGGCAAGACCCCGAGGTGATGATGGCGCAGACGAAAGCGATCGAGGGCGCAGCGCGCGAACGCACGTACGCCCTCATCGACGCATTCCTGGAACGCGTCGCGAAATAGTTAACGCAGGGTCACCTTCACCGGCATGTGTTTGATGCCGTGGACGAAGTTCGACCGCAAGTAGTCGACCGGGCCGGTGTGTTCGACTTTGTCGATACGCGAGAGCAGGTCCTCGAACATGACCCGCAGCTCAATGCGCGCGAGCGCGTTCCCGAGACACATGTGAGGGCCACCTCGTCCAAACGTCATGTGTTCGTTCGGGTTTCGAGTGACGTCCATTTTCGTGGGATTGTCGAAGATCTTCTCGTCGCGGTTTCCCGACGCAAACCACGGGACAACTTTGTCGCCCACCGTGAACGTGTGGCCCTCGAACTCGACGTCTTTGGTGACCGTACGACGGAAGTGATAGACGGGGCTCGCGAAGCGAAGGAATTCCTCGACCGCCCACGGGATCATGTCCGGGTTCTCTTGCAAGTAAGCCAACTGGTCGGGGTTCGCCATGAGGTTCTTCATCGTGTGGGTGATGGTGTGGCGAGTCGTCTCGTTTCCGGCAACGACAAGCAACAAGAAGTTGGTGTGGAAGTCGCGATCAGTGAGCGGGATTCCGTCCGACATCGGTGAGTTGACGAGCACCGAGACGAGGTCAGTTCCGTCCTTGCCTCGACGCTGGCGTGCGAGTTCGTCGCCGTATTCGAACACCTCGAGTGCGGCGGGCGAGCGGAACGGAAGCAGGCGGTATTTCTCGGACTCGGGGGAGTTGATGAGAACGTCGGCACTGTCGGGGTCCGAGAACCCGACCATCCGGTTTCCCCATTCGATGAGCTGGCCGGTGTCTGATTCGGGTACGTCAAGAAGTTTCGCGAGCACCTGAATCGGGAAGTCGGCCGCGACTTCTTCGACGAAGTCGAACTCGCCCTTGGCGAACGCGTTGTCGAGCGTTGTTGCGGTTAGCCCACGGAGGAACGTCTCGTAGTGCGCGACGGCCGCAGGTGTGAATTGACCCTGTAACAGTCGGCGAAGCGCACGGTGACGGTTGCCGTCCGTCTCGAGGAGCGATCGGCGTGCTTCCTCTTGTTCGGCGTCAACTTCTTCGAGGTTGGTGAAGCGTTCGCTTGTGAACGTGGTTGAGTCGCGAAGGACCTTGACGATGTCGTGGTAGCGGACGACGGAATAAAAACCGCTGCCGTCCTCGCCCTCATCGTTGAAGTGGATGGGCGCGTTCGCGCGAAGTTCGGCGAAGGTGTCCCATGGAGCGCCGTTTCGGAAGAGTTCCAGATCGGCCAGGTTGATGCTCGACGTTGAGCTCATCGGGTTCTCCTTTGAGGGATTGTTCGGGTACTAACAATTTCCGAGAATACCGACTTTTCGATGAATTCGACATTGTTAGGGTCAAAACGTTATATTTCGTGACCGATTTGGAACAACATTCGGGAACAATAGAGAGACGGCGGAAGCCGAGAAAGTTAGGGATCACACATGGCAGGCGCGCACACTCTCGCAGAGACCGAACGACAGGTTTCCGAGCGCCTTTCGCACATGGCACTGGACTTCGGCGCGATGGCGATCGTGTCCAACCTTTTCCGTGCTGCGAACGCGGTGCGCAACCACTTCGAGCGAACGGTTCTCTTGTCGAACGACCTCTCGTGGACCGCGTTCGTGGTTCTGTGGGTCACGTGGATCTGGGAACCCATCGAAACGCGCCAGATCGCGGAAGAGGGCGGGTTCTCGAAAGCAACTCTGACCGGTGTACTCGGGACCCTCGAAGGTCGCGGCTACCTGACGCGAGCGAAGAGCGAAACGGATGGCCGACTCGTCGTGGTGACAATGACCGACACAGGTCGGAAGCTCATGGACGGACTGTTTCCCAAGTTCAATAAGCAGGAGCAGAACGTGGCCGGTGCCGTCCCCGGTTCGGAACAGGCGGCGCTCGCCGAGGCCCTGCGCCTGATCACGAAGCGCGCCGAGAGCCCTAGCTAGCGGCGCGAACGAACCGCTCGAAGATTTCCAACTGACCACCCTCGGTGTCGTAGTTGTCCTCGGGATGCCACTGCACTCCGAACGCCCACGCTGTTGAGTCGATCTTCACAGCCTCGATGTGTCCCTCGGTGGCACGAGCGATAACGGTGAGTCCATCAGCGAGTTCGTCGATGGCCTGGTGGTGGTAGCACGACGCGGCGACGGTCGGATGCGATAGTCCCAGTTCGTTTGCGTGTGACTCGACGGTAACGGGCGCAACGTGATGCAGGTGCGGGTTGTCCATGTGTTGGGTGAGCGTGCCACCGAGTGCGACATTTGTGATTTGCAGTCCACGACAAATCGCGAGCAGTGGAATGCCGTTGGCGATGACATGGCGAACGAGGCTGATGTCGACACTGTCCTGCATCGGATCGATTCCATACAGTTCACTCGACTGCGGTTCTTGACCGTAGTTGCGTGGGTCGATGTCGGCGCCTCCGGGCATGAGAACACCGTCAATCCCTTTGAGGCGTTCGGACCAATCGCTGCCCTCGACTGCGAGGAATGTGAGTGGTTCCCCGCCCGCTGCCCACACTGCTTCGGCCAGTCGCCGCGCGGTGACAATGCCCTCGTAGCGCGTGACCGATGTGGATTCCGCAAAGCGGGCGACGATGGCGATACGAGGTCGTTGTCTGGCCATGATGGTGTCTCCGAAATCGTTATAAACGGGGATGGTGTTCGACATTAAGTATGGCGTACGCTAAATCATTAGTATCCTAATGATGTTTGTTCCCAACCACGAAGGAGTGGCGCTCGTGCACACGATCGAGGTCGCCGGAGTCGAAATCGACACCCGTCACTACGTCAATGGACAGCGTCTCGCATCGCCCGAAACGTACACAAACACATCGCCAATCGACGGCACTTTCCTCGGTGAAATCGCTCGTGGTGACACTGCCGCCGTTGACGCGGCTGTCGCTGCAGCCAGGGCCGCGTTCCCCGCCTGGTCAAAACTTGGACCGAAAAAGCGCGGTGAATTGCTCAACACACTCGCCGACCTCGTCGAAGAAAACGTCGAAACCCTGGCGAACATCGAGACACTCGACAACGGTGCACTGTTGCGCTCACACCTTCGAGGAGTCATGCCCCGGGTCGCGATGAACATCCGTTTTTTCGCCGATTACGCCGTCAATGACCTGCACCACGAGGTCTTCGAAACCCGCGGTCACACCAACAACGTGACGTGGGACCCTTCCGGGGTTGCGGCGCTCATCACCCCGTGGAATGCGCCACTCATGCTCGCGACGTGGAAGATCGGGCCGGCGCTCTCCGCTGGTGACACGGTTGTTCTGAAGCCCGCTGAATGGACGCCACTCACCGCGTCGTATTTCGCCGACCTGACGAAAAAGGCGGGCATCCCGGATGGGGTGTTCAACGTCGTTTTCGGATATGGAAA
>CANGCU010000108.1 GCA_947452355.1 Microbacteriaceae bacterium
ACGAACATCCCCGGGGTGTACGCGGTTGGTGACATCGTCCCCGGATTGCAACTCGCGCATCGCGGATATCAGCACGGCATTTTCGTCGCCGAAGAAATCGCCGGAATGAACCCCATGGTTGTCTCTGACATCAATATTCCGAAGGTGACGTATTCCGAGCCAGAGATTGCGTCGGTTGGTCTCTCCGAGACGGCCGCAAAAGAAAAGTACGGCGACGCCGCAATCACCACTTACGACTACAACCTCGCGGGTAACGGCAAGAGCCACATCCTTGAGACAGCCGGTTCGATTAAGGTGATCCGAGTTGTCGACGGTCCCGTCATCGGTGTTCACATGATTGGTTCGCGTGTCGGTGAACTCATTGGTGAAGCACAAATGATTGTGAATTGGGAAGCGCACCCCGAGGACATTGCTCCTCATCTCCACGCGCACCCGACACAAAACGAAGCACTTGGTGAAGCGTTCCTTGCCCTCGCTGGCAAGCCGCTCCACGCGATGTAAGACCAGTTCAAGGAGAACGAAAATCATGAGCACGAACATCAATCTTCCCGCTCTGGGTGAAAGCGTCACCGAGGGAACTGTCACCCGGTGGCTGAAGAAGGTCGGTGACAGCGTCGCTGTCGACGAGCCAATTGTTGAGGTATCGACGGACAAGGTTGACACCGAAATCCCTTCCCCCGTTGCCGGCGTGATTGAAGAAATCTTCGCTCAGGAGGACCAGACAATCGAGGTTGGCGCCCCTCTCGCACGCGTCGGTGATGGAAACGGCGCGTCCGCTGCTGTCGCGGCTCCCGCTGCTTCTGAACCCGTGGTCGAGGCGGCTCCCGCACCGGTCATCGAGGCCACACCTGCTCCCGTTGTAGAAGCGCCTGTTGTTGAGGCGGCATCTGCAGCGCCCATCGTCTCGGAACCGGTCATCCTGACCCCTCCTGTCGTCGCGGCTGCTCCGTCATCACCTGAGCCGGTAGTCACATTGCCGGCGGCACCGGTTGCGTCGGTTGTTCCATCGACTCCCCGTTTTGGAAGTCCGTATGTGAGCCCCATCGTTCGCAAACTCGCACACGATCGTGGCGTCGATCTGGCTGGAGTCGTCGGCACCGGAATTGGTGGGCGAATTCGCAAGGAAGACGTACTCGCGGCAGGTGTTTCCGCCGCACCTGCAGTGGTTCACACCGAGGCAGTGGCTGTCGCGACACCGGTCGCGTCACCGGTTTCCGCGATGTCCGCACCAACGGTGACGTCAGCTCCTTTGGCTGCCTCCGAGCTTCGAGGAACGCGCGTGCCAATGTCTCGACTTCGCAAAGTGATCGCGGAACGCGCAGTCCAGTCGATGGTCTCTACCGCGCAATTGACCACCGTCGTAGAAGTTGACGTGACGAACGTGTCGAACCTGCGCGACGCCATCAAATCAGACTTCCTCGCCAAGACCGGAAACAAATTGACGTTCTTGCCGTTCTTCGTCAAGGCCGCGGTCGAGGGACTTCAGTCCTTCCCGATCATCAACTCCACCGTTCAGGATGACGACATCGTCTACCCCGCCTTCGAAAACATTTCGATCGCGGTTGATACAGAGCGTGGACTGTTGACGCCGGTCATCAAGGAAGCGGGCGGCCACTCTATCGCCAGCCTCGCTGCCTCCATTGCCGACCTCGCAGATCGCACACGCAGCAACAAGCTGACGCCGGATGAGCTTCAAGGCGGAACGTTTACTGTGACGAACACTGGTTCTCGTGGCGCACTCTTCGACACACCCGTCGTGTTCCTCCCCCAGTCCGCGATTCTTGGATTGGGCGCGGTTGTCAAACGTCCCGTCGTTGTCGGTGATGACTCCATCGCAATCCGCTCGATGGTGTACCTCGCCTTGTCGTACGACCACCGAATCATCGACGGCGCAGATGCTGCGCGCTTCCTCAGTTCGATGAAGGCGCGACTTGAGGCAGGCGCTTTCACCTCGGCCGATCTCGGATACTAGGAGTCATCGTGGCAAAAGAACCAGGACGAATTCGTCAAATCATAGATGTTCTCGCGCTTGTCATCAAGCGCAATCGTCTTGCGATCCTGTGGCTCGCGCTCGCAACCCTCGGACCTATCGCTGCGGGAATTGTGTATGCAGCCATCGCGACCGGCGGCGAACCCGTCAGCTCTGTCGTAGCCATCATTCTGGGTGTGCTCGCGGGCGCGCTCGGCTTCCTCATCGTTCTGGGCCAACTGACCCAAAAACTGATGTATTCAAACTTGCAGGGACAACCCGGGGCCGTCTCGGCACTCATCAAGAACCAACTTCGACGCTCGTGGCGAGGCAACGACGTGCCCGTCCGTATGAACCGCAACCAGGACATCGTCTACCGAATTGTTGGACGTCCCGGCGTTGTGGTGATTTCGGAAGGTCTTCGGACTCGCGTCGCACCACTGGTGGAAGAGGTTCGTAAAGAAGTGAACCGAATTGTCCCCGGTGTCCCCGTTCACCTGCTGCACGTGGGGTCAGACGGACTTGCCCTCAAAGATTTCTTCCCCACGCTTTACAAGATCAAGGGCAAAGTTCGTGCCGCCGAGATCATTGTGGTGTCCAACCGCCTGAACTCGATTGCAAAAACACCGGCATCAATGATGCCGAAGGGAATCGACCCGACGAAGATGCGTGCGCCTCGTCCTCGATAGTCGTTGCACCCTTTGTAACATCCCCGAAACATTGATGTGACGGTCGCGACACACGCGGTTGGTACGTTCGTCATATCGTTCAGCACCACCGGCCCCCAACTGCAGGAGAAAACATGTTTAAGTCACCCGCCGAGGTTCTCGAGTACATCAAGAAAGAGGACGTCAAGTTCCTCGACATTCGATTCACGGACCTTCCCGGCATCCAACAACACTTCAACATCCCGGCGAGCACCGTCGACGAAGATTTCTTCACCGTTGGTCAGCTTTTTGACGGATCGTCCATCACGGGCTTCCAAGGGATCGCGGAATCAGACCTCCAGCTCATTCCAGATGTGACAACCGCATACGTCGACCCGTACCGGGTTGAGAAGACAATCGTTCTTATCTTTGACATTTACAACCCGCGCAACGGCGAGATTTACCATCGTGACCCTCGCCAGGTGGCCAAAAAGGCCGAGAAGTATCTCGCGTCGACTGGAATCGCGGACACCGCGTTTTTCGCGCCGGAGGCCGAGTTCTTCATTTTCGATGACGTGCGCTACGAAGTGTCATCCGGTTCATCGTTCTATCACGTGGACTCCGAAGAAGCGGCGTGGAACACCGGTCGCGTCGAAGAAGGCGGGAACCTCGCCAACAAGACCCCGCACAAGGGTGGATACTTCCCCGTCTCGCCCGTCGACAAGCTCGCCGACCTCCGCGACCAGATCTGCCTTCAACTCGCTGCAGCCGGCCTAGAGGTCGAGCGCTCGCACCACGAAGTGGGCACCGCGGGTCAGTGTGAGATCAACTACCGTTTCGACACGATGGTGAAGTCGGCTGACGACATCCTCAAGTTCAAATACATCGTCAAGAACGAAGCCGACATTCACGGCAAGGTCGCGACGTTCATGCCGAAACCACTCTTCAACGACAATGGTTCGGGCATGCACACCCACCAGTCGCTGTGGGCCAACGGTAAGCCGTTGTTCTACGACGAAAAGGGATACGCCGGCCTGTCGGACATCGCCCGCTGGTACATCGGCGGAATTCTCAAGCACGCTGGTGCGATCCTGGCCTTCACGAACCCCACGATGAACTCGTACCGCCGTCTGGTAAAGGGATTCGAAGCTCCGGTGAACCTCGTCTACTCGGCGGGTAACCGTTCGGCAGCGATTCGTATCCCGATTACGGGAACGAACCCCAAGGCGAAGCGCATCGAGTTCCGCGCTCCCGATGCGTCGAGCAACCCGTATCTCGCCTTCGCAGTTCAGATGATGGCCGGTCTCGACGGAATCCTCAACAAGATCGAGCCACACGCGCCGGTCGACAAGGACCTCTACGAACTTCCGGCAGACGAAGCGAAGCTCATCCCCCAGGTCCCCGGCTCGCTCGACGAGGCACTTATCGCCCTCGAAAACGACCACGAATTCCTGCTCCAGGGCAACGTGTTCACCAAGGACCTCATCGACGAATGGGTCAGCATGAAGCGCGCGATGGAGGTTCTTCCCTCGGCACAACGCCCGCACCCCTTCGAGTACGAGACCACGTTCTCCTGCTAGACAGTGTTGTACGGCGAGGCGCTACCTTCGGGTGGCGCTTTCGTCGTTAAGCGGGATAAAAGATTCGCTCGAACACGGTTCGTGCCTTTCGCGTGACGCGCAAATAGTCGTTCTCGAGTTCGGAACCTTTCCCTGCCGGGTACCCGAGGATCCGAGCGATTCCCTCCAGTTCTCGTCGGTCGAGGGGTAAGACATCGGAACCTTTTCCCGTGAAGAGCGTCACCGCGGAACGGATTCGCGATGCCAGCAACCAGGCGTCACGTAGCGCTCCCCCGTCTTCGTCCGAGAGCAACCCCAACCCGATTGCCGCGTCGAGCGCGTCGAGCGTCGCCGGGGTTCGCAAC
>CANGCU010000109.1 GCA_947452355.1 Microbacteriaceae bacterium
CTGCAACACGCGATTGCCGCCAAGAATCGGGCATCGCGCCTCGCGGTGGTCCGAGAAACGGTCGGGATTATGGCGTATGTGAACCAAGACTTCACGCTCGCACTGTCCGAACTGCGCACCGCGCAGCGAATCTCGGGTTCCAAGGACCAGGTCGCGCTCATCATCGACTGTCTGCGTGGACTCGATCGCTCCAGCGAGGGACTCAAGATCGCTCGTGAACTGGACCGCGCGTCACTTCCTCGGGAAGCACAGGTTGACCTGGCAATCGTGCTCTCGGGCATTCGACTCGACCGAAACGAACCAGACCGCGCCTACGCCGAACTCCAAATTCCACAACTTGATCCGACAAATGCCACACCGGAGTGTGTGGCCCTGTTTGACGCAAATGCCGAGGTACTCGAGGAACTTGGACGTTCCGACGAGGCAGCGCAGTGGCGTCGCTATGCTCGGCTGACCGAGGCGCATTTCGCGCCGGACGAAACAATCGAATTTCACACGGAGTATCTGGAACAACCCACCGATGTCACCGATCCAGCACTCAACTCCGACGACGAGGACGTGCCATTGACCGCTGACGAGCTCTCGGACCTCGTCGAGGGAATCACCCCGGAGGATTCCGCAAAGGATGCCGAATGACTCCGCTTGACGGAACCGATGTCCTCTTCGCAGATCTGGACGGTGTTGTCTACGCGGGCGACGCGGCCGTACCATTCGCCGTTGATGCGTTGAACGCAGCGAGCGAGCACTGTCGGGTCGGGTACATCACGAATAATGCCTCGCGGACGACACAACAGGTGTCGGCCCACTTACATTCGCTTGGTCTAGATTGTGGCCCTGACGACATCGTGTCGTCCCCGCAAGCCGCAGTGACAATTTTGAAGACCCTGGTTCCCGCACATTCGACCATTCTTGTCGTCGGGGGCGAGGGACTCATCACCGAAGTGGAAGCTGCGGGTTTTCGCGTCACGGATTCGGCCGAGGACAGTCCCGCGGCGGTGATCCAGGGTTTTGCGCCCACGGTCGGGTGGACTCAGCTTGCCGAGGCCTCGTTTGCGCTACATACCGGGATTCCGTGGGTGGCTACGAATACCGATTGGACAATCCCCGTTGCGCGCGGTGTGGCTCCCGGTAACGGAACGCTCGTGTCCGCTGTTCATCTCGCGGTGGGCCGACTCCCGGTGTTTGCGGGCAAGCCGGAACGCGCCATTTTCGATTTCGCGCGCGACAAATTCGCCGCATCGAACCCGCTTGTCATTGGCGATCGGCTCGATACCGACATTCTCGGAGCGAATCGTTCGGGAATGCGAAGCGCCCTCGTCCTCACGGGCATCGACGGGCCCAAGCAAGCCTTGGCGGCAGCGGAAGAACAGCAACCGAATTACATCCTTGGTGACCTTCGCGAACTGTCCATCGACTACCCCGACACAACGGTCGTCGAAAAGAGGGGAACTGCCTTCGTTACCGTCGGAGACGCCACAGTTTCCATGAAGGCCAATGTCGTGAGGGCCGAACGAGCAGGGTCCGATCCGCTCAATTTGTTGCGCGCCGGCTGTGCCGCGATTTACCGCTCAGGCCTGCGGATTTACGGTCTCGACGTCGATCCCGCGATATATTCATGACCATGGACAACGAGAATTCACCGCTCAGTCTCGAACAGATTTCGGAACTTCCTCTTGACGAGCGCGCGACCGCGTTCACTGTTCTCGAGCGCGAAATTCGTCAACGTCTCGATGAGCAACCTCGCTGACCTGACGCGGCTCGATCTGGCACTCGTTGAACGAGGGCTTGCGGAAAGTCGGACACGTGCTGCTCGACTAATCGAAGCGGGAAGCGTCCGGGTGGATGACCGAATCGTGACCAAGACTGGCCATAAGGTTTCCTCGTCGGCGGAACTTGTCATCACTGCGCTTGATCGGTGGGTCGCGAGGTCAGCCACCAAACTGCTCGCGGCGTGCGAAAACTTTGACATCGATTTTCAGGGAACAACAGTTCTTGATATCGGCGCATCAACGGGTGGATTCACCGAGGTCGCGTTGTTTCGGGGCGCCACCCGTGTTGTCGCGCTCGACGTCGGTCACGGTCAATTACATCCGACGCTCCGTGGCAATTTTCGCGTCACTGTCGTTGAGGGACTCAACGCACGTGAACTGACGAGTGAGACTGTTGACAGTTGGAATGTTGGAGATATCGACGTCGTCGTCATTGATGTCAGCTTCATTTCCGTGACGATGGTGCTTCCCGCTGTGGTTGCCGCGCTCGGCGCGGATTTTCGATACGTCCTACTCGTCAAGCCTCAATTCGAAGTGGGGAAGGGGAATGTGCACGAGGGAATCGTTCGGGACGCGGCGAAGCGAGACGCTGCGCTGATTGACGTGTGCGAAGCGCTCATGTCGCTTGGGCTCCCCATCAGCGGAATCATGCCGTCGCCAATCGACGGTGAACACGGCAATCGCGAGGCGATTGTGTACGGTGACCCCACAAAGCCCTTGGATGCGCGAGAATGGAGAGACCAAGCGGCATCGACGTGGGGAGGCTAATGTGACAACACGACCGTTCCTCATCGTCGCGCACACCGGTCGCCCCGCGAGCATCCATGCCGCGGTCACGGTGGCCGAAGAACTCACCCGCCTGGGCGGGACTCCCGTCTGTCTCGATTCGCAGTTCCCCGCAATTTCGGCTGAAACGTCGGTGGCTGTCCAACAACTGGGAATCGACGTCGCCGCAACGGACATCGAAATTGTGGTGTGTTTGGGCGGCGATGGAACCATCCTCAAGGCCGCCGAAATCATGCGGGGTCAACAAGCACCGCTCCTGGGCGTCAATATGGGCCATGTCGGTTTCCTTGCGGAATTAGAGCCCGACGACCTCGAAACAATCGTTGCCCGAGTGTTCGCGAAGGACTATGCCGTTGATCAACGTTTGACTATCGACGTCACGGTCGAACTCAACGGAGTGCCTGTCTTCGAGACATGGGCGCTCAATGAAGCAAGCGTCGAAAAGATGGCACGCGAGCGCATGATCGAAGTCGTTGTCGGCGTCGATGACCGACCGATCTCCACGTTCGGATGCGACGGTGTGCTCTTGGCTACACCAACGGGTTCGACGGCGTATTCGTTCTCGGCGGGAGGGCCCGTTGTGTGGCCCACGGTCGAAGCGCTCATCATGGTGCCGCTGTCGGCTCACGCGCTCTTCGCCCGTCCGCTCGTCACCGCACCATCGTCGACCCTGACGGTTGACCTGCTTGACCGCAACGGGGCTTCGGGAGTGTTGTGGTGTGATGGCCGTCGAACAACCTCACTTGCTCCCGGTTCTCGAGTCGTCGCGCGGCGTTCCGAAACTCCCGTTCGTCTTGCGCACATTCACTCCGGGCCGTTTTCGGAACGGCTTGTTCAGAAATTTTCGCTACCCACCGAAGGGTGGCGCGGTAGTTCGCGATGATTCACGAGATTTCAATCAGCGATCTGGGCGTCATCCAGTCAGCCACGTTGTCATTGACCCCGGGATTCACCGCGGTGACCGGAGAAACCGGTGCCGGAAAGACAATGGTTGTTTCGGCGCTCGGACTGTTGCTCGGCGATCGGGCTGATTCGGGTGTTGTCCGGCACGCCGCCGAGCGTGCACAGGTGTCAGGGCGTTGGACGGTTACCGACCCGGCCGTAATCGAGCGGGTCGAGGAGCTCGGCGGGGTAATCGAGGACGGCGAGCTCGTCGTCACCCGGTCGGTCAGCTCGGAAGGTCGTTCGAAGGTCGTGGTCGGGGGTGTTGCCGCTCCTGTCGGTGCGTTGGGCGCCATTGGCGATCACCTCGTCGCCATTCACGGTCAGAGCGAGCAATTACGATTGCGTTCACAGACCGCTCAACGAGAATCGCTCGACCGTTTTGCGGGTGACTCGGTCCGTATCCCATTGACCGAATATCAGACGGTTTTCGCTCGCTGGACTGACGCCATCGCCCGTAGGACGGCGATGACGCGCGACGTGTCCGAACGCCTTCGCGAGGCGGAAGAGCTTCGAACCGCGGTTGCGGCCATCGAAGCTGTTTCTCCTATTGCGGGTGAAGACGTTGCTCTTAAGTCAAAGGCCGAGCGTCTTGCGAACAGTGAGGAACTGCGGCGCGCGTCGCAAGAGGCGCACGAGGCACTGTCGGCAGACGATTCAGAATTTGACGCGGTGTCATTGCTCGAGAACGCCCGACGCGCACTGGAACGCGTGACGAGCCACGACCCGGCGATCGAAAAGCTTCTGTCCCACATTACGGACGCGAGCATCGTCGTGCGAGACGCTGCGCAATCGGTGTCGGCCTACGCCGCCGGACTTGAACTTGACGGCGGAGACCTCGAACAGATTCACGAACGAACCGCGGCGATCACCGCGCTCGTAAGGGCGCACGGACCGACCCTCGACGACGTTCTTGCCTTGTGGTCGTCCGCGTCGGACCGGCTGTTCGACCTCGACCGCTCTGATGACGCGCTCGAGGAATTGATTGCGGCAATTGC
>CANGCU010000110.1 GCA_947452355.1 Microbacteriaceae bacterium
GCCGTCACCCGGATCGAAATAGTGGTTCATCTATTTCTTTGTGCCGAGCACGGACGAGACATCGATACCAGCGACGAGGCAGGTCGACACAACCGAGCCGACTGCGGCGATCGATGCCTGCATACGGGACTGGGTCGCACCCGCGAGGTCGTAGTACAGGACGGAATCGGTATCGAGCCCGTTCGCGAGGGCATCCTTGAGATCCTTGCTGTGCGCTAGCTTGGACGCCTTGTCGTAGGCGACGAGAAGTTCGTTGCGGCTCGTGTTGAACGCCGTCGCAACGTTTTCGGTCAGCCCGGCCGGGTCCTTCGCAACCTCAACGATCACGGCGACGGTCTGCAGCATCGACTTCTCGGCCGTCGACCACACCGTGCACGCCTCTTTGTCGCCCGGATCCACCGCGGGGGTGCACCCCGCCAGAAGCGCGATGGACGACAGGGCGAGGACGGCAACGATTCGGCGCATGCCCTCAACTTTACTGTCGGCTGGCTCGCCCGTCGCGATAAACTCAGGGCATGACCAAGCCTCGTCGCGTTCTTGTCACCGGTGCCTCCAGCGGGATCGGAGCCGCCACCGCGCGCTTGCTCGCCTCCCGCGGTTTCGACGTCGTGGCGGTTGCCCGACGCCTCGACCGGCTCGAGGCTCTCGCGAAAGACACGGGCATCGCGGTTCACCGACTCGACGTCACCGATTTCAATGCGATCAAGGCTCTGGCCGCCGAACTGCAGCCTGTCGGAATCGACGCACTCGTCAACATCGCGGGTGGGGCGACGGACGCCGCTCTCGTCGAAGACGCCGACCCCGATTCGTGGCGCGCGATGTTCGAGGTCAACGTCTTGGGTGTACAGCAAATGATTGCCCATTTCTTGCCCCTGCTGCGCGATGCCGCGCGGGCGAACGGCTCTGCGGACATTCTCACCGTCACGTCAACCGCCGGCCGCACGCCCTACGAATCCGGCGGCGGATACAACGTCGCCAAGTACGGTGCGACGGCACTCATGGGAGTCTTGCGACTCGAACTAGCTGGCGAGCCCATCCGCGTCATCGAGATTGCTCCTGGCATGGTCAAGACCGAAGGGTTCGCGCTCGGCCGATTCGCGGGGGACACCTCGCGGGTCGAGGCGCTGTACAAAGACGTCGAGAACCCGCTGTCGGCGGAGGACGTTGCCGAGGTGATCGTCGCCTCGCTCGAATTGCCCTCGCACATTAACCTTGACCAGGTCACGATGCGACCGGTCGCACAGGCGGCGCAACACAAGCTCGTTCGCGGCAAACTCGAACCCAAATAACGCTCGGGCTAACAGCGCCAAATCAGCGCCGATTTACGGCGACGGCGTGAAAGGATTCAGTGGGCTCGATGAACCACGCCGCGACTAAAGGACTCTTATGAAACGCATCGTAATCGGATTTATCACGGTCGGTCTGGCAATGCTGGCGGCCCCTGCCTCGGCGTCGACGCTCTCGCTTGCGGGTAACGACGAGATGTACCAAGTTTCGTGCGACGGTTCACACCAACGAAACCAGTTGACACAGGTCCACCTCGCCGAACAAACCGTGACGACAATCGGAACCGGTGAGGGCGCTCCTGGCAGCGCATGCGCATCTCAGGGAGCGTTGATTGCATCGACCGGGTGGTTCTATTACGTCGACTGGGCAAACAACGACCGTCTTTTGCGCACTGATCTCGAGACCGGCTCGATCGAGGTCATCGGGATACTGCACGAAGGCGGTGCAGGCATGGACATCGATTCGCTCGCGGTCGGACCAGGCGAACAGGTTTATGCGATCCGTAATCACAACCTTTACAACCTCAACCTGGACGACGCGAGCGTGTCACTCGCCACCGCGATCGACCCAACGGGTCTTTCGCTCGGCCACTTGTACGGGTTTGCATACGACCCATCCTCGAAACACTATTACGTTGTCGATGACGAAGGGGACAGCCTCTACAAATTGAACGTCGAGACCGGGCACCTCACGTACGTCGCCACGAACTCCGATTTCTGGGTCGGCTCGATGGACTTCGATTCGGACGGTTACATGTGGTTCAACGGCGATGACAACGGGGTTTATCGCGTGTGGCCGTCACAGTTCGGTAACTCGTCCAAGATCCGCGGATCGGGTGACTTGGATTACCTTGGTGACAACATCTATTCGGAATCGCTGCAAATCCTGCGTGACCCGATTCCTGCCAAGGACAAGGACAACGAGGGACTCGCCTACACCGGCGCGGCCGACATTTCGTGGGTCCTCGGGTTCGCGGGGATTGCCGGCCTTGGTGCCGTGGCACTCCGTCGTCGAGCGAAATAGGGTTCGGTACGGTCGGTGCAATCCTTCGGAATGCGCAGTCGCTGCCTGCTTTGTGCGTAATCTTGGGACATGCCTCGAGTCGCCAAGGTCAAAAACGGGCATCCGCCCAAGACATGCGAGAGTTGCGGCTTGCCGTTTGAGTGGCGTAAGAAGTGGGAGCGGGACTGGACGAACGTGAAGTTCTGTTCGGAAAAGTGTCGCCGAGCATGACGCGGCGAATCGTCTATGTTCCGTTCGATCACCTGAATCGTCACCGAGGTGCGCTCGCGACGGCGGACCCCGCCACCGACGTGATTGTCCTCGTCGAGAGCGAGCGGATGACCACCGGCCGCCCCTGGCACAAGGAGCGCCTGTTCTTCCTCATCGCGTCGGCCCGACACGTCGCCGCCGAGCTGCGGACCGCAGGTTTCGACGTTCGGTATGTGAAGGCGCCAACAACGGTGGAGGGGCTTCGCGCGGTTTGCGCCGAGGTCGGCGATCTGCCCATCGTGTGCGCCGAGCCTTCCTCGTTCCGGCAGACGCGGAACCTCGCTGAGTTCGGCGTCGAATTCGTCCCGAATGACCTGTTCCTGACCCCTCGGCCGCTGTTCGCGGATTGGGCTGGCGGACAGAAAACGTTCGTGATGGAGAACTTTTATCGCGCCCAGCGCGTGCGACTGGGGATTCTCGTCGACGGCAAAGACCCCGAGGGCGGTCGCTGGAACTTCGACGCCGACAACCGTCTGCCCCCGCCCAAGAACTACGACTGGCCCCCGTACCTCGAACACGACCGCGACGACATCGACCGCGAGGCCGCAGCGGAACTCGGGCACCAACCGACTCGCACCTGGGCGACGACTCGCGCCGGCGCACTCCGGCAACTCGACTATTTCATCGAACACCACCTCGCCGGCTTCGGCCCCTACGAGGACGCGATGGCGGGGGACAACTGGGCGCTGCACCACTCGCTGCTCAGTCCGTATCTGAACAACGGGATGCTCGATCCGCGCGAGGCCGTCGACGCAGTTGTTGCCGCGTATCGCCGGGGCGACGCCCCCATCGAATCCGTCGAGGCGTTTGTCCGACAGGTCATCGGGTGGCGGGAATACATCAACGGGATGTATTGGTTCCTCGGCGAGGACTATCGAAACCTCAACGGACTCGAGGCGGCACGCGACCTTTTGCCGGCCTTCACCGACTCGTCCCGCACCGACATGAACTGTGTTCGCATGGTCGTGTCCGACGTCGAGGCGCGCTCGTGGGCTCATCACATCCCACGGTTGATGGTGCTGTCGAACCTCGCACTCGTCACGGGTGTCACCCCGCAGGAATTCCTCGATTGGATGCGCGAACAGTTCATTGACGCCGCCGACTGGGTGATGGTGCCGAACATCATCGGGATGGGCGTGCACGCGGACGGCGGGCTGCTGATGACCAAGCCGTACGCGGCGGGCGGTGCGTACATCAGCCGGATGGGCCAGTACTGCAAGGGCTGCAGATACGACCCGAAGAAGCGGGTCGGCGACGCCGCCTGCCCGTTCACGACGCTGTACTGGGACTTCCTCGATCGCCACCGTGACACCTTCGCGCGCAACCACCGCATGGCGCAGCAGGTGAAGGGGCTCGACCGGCTGGTGGACTTGCCAGAGTTACGGGTGCGGGCGCGTGAGGTGTTGGACGGCTTGTCCGCTGGCGAAATCTAAAGGTTGACGAGGCAGACTGTACCTGTGACCGAATCGGCGAACGTCCTCATCTTTGACGGAGATTGTGGGTTCTGCACGTCGGCCGCGAACTTCGTCGTGGCGCGGTCGTCGGTGCCGATTGAGGCCGTCGCGTGGCAATTGACGGATGTGGCTGAGTTCGGATTGGCCGAAGCCCAAACCGCCGATCGTGTTTATTTCGTCACCGGGGGAGAGGCATTCGGAGGCCACCTTGCGTTCGCGCATATTCTGTGGGCTCAGCGGAATTGGGCACTGAAGTCCACGGGTTGGCTGTTGACGGTTCCGCCGTTCTGTTGGCTCGGGTCGGTTGGTTACAGACTCGTCGCTCGTTTCCGGCATCGGTTGCCGGGTGGAACGCCGGCGTGTGCACTTAGATGATCTGACTACGGAACACACGGTCAGGGTTCGCCTTCGCCGAATACCACTTCGACGAAACGTGTTGTCGCGTAACCTGAAAGAACATGACAAAC
>CANGCU010000111.1 GCA_947452355.1 Microbacteriaceae bacterium
GCTTTTCATTTCAGCTGCGGTTGGCTGCGTGTCGCTGATTGTCTCGAGGATTCCGCTCGCGGTTATCTCGAACCACGAGACCTCCTCAAACGGTGAACCGTCGGCCGCTTGACTGGTCAACGTGATCGAATGCCACCCTGGTTCCAATCCACCAGGAATCGTGAAGTTGGCCACGATTGACCCGATTCGGGTCGTCGTGCCGCTCGCAATCGTTTGCGGAGTGGACCGAAGGATGACTTTGTAGGCGACGGTTGGTGCGAGACCCTCGGACTGCACCGCCATTGGCGCCCCGGCGATTTCGTCACCCACACCGATCTTGACGTCGAAATTCGCACCGGGTTCGGATACGTCCACCGTGAAAGGGCTCGATGTATTCGATCCTGCGGCACTGACGGCCCCGATGGTGAAGTTGAACTCACCCGCGCTGTTCGGAGAGCCGGTGATTTTGCCCGTCGTGCGGTTGAGTGTGACACCATCCGGCAAAGACCCGGATGCGACAAAGTATGTCGGCGTCGGATATCCCTCGGTTGTGACATATCCATTGACGTCGTTGCCAACGATTGCCGTCGGTGGCAAGGTCAGGATTGGCTTACTCGGCGGCTGTAACACTGAAAGGGTCAGGGGGATCTGGGTCGACCCGAGGCTATTTTTCGCCGTCACCGTGAACGCGAATTCTCCCGTTTGAGTGGGGGTTCCCGAGATCGCACCGGTTTGACCACTGATGCTGACGCCGGTCGGCAATTCGCCGTCCGTCACGGAATAGGTGGCGGCGGGGAATGCCTCGGCAAACACTTGATCTGAATACGCCGTGTCGACATTCGTTTTGTTGACAATCGTCTTATCCGTCGCGGCGGGTACTTGTTGAACCGATAGCTTCACGACAGGGGTCGTGCGAGTCGAGTAGTAATCCAGATTGGACACATTCACCGAAAAACTGAAGTCTCCGAGGGTGGTCGGCGTCCCCGAGATCATTCCGGTGTTTGAATTGAGAATCAGTCCAGGTGGGAGTGTGCCAGTCGCGATGGAGTAGGTCGGCGCGGGGTACGCGTCATACGAGAACCCATCGGAGAACGCCATGTTTCGCAGCGCGGTCGGCGAAATGACCGTGTCAACAGCCACGGGACTTTGGGTTACCATGAGGCTGAACGATGAACTGTCGACGTGCCCAACGGAGTTGGATGCTGTGACCGTAAACGCAAACACGCCGTATTGGGTTGGGGATCCGGTGAGAGCCCCAGTGGTCGTATTGAGTGCGAGTCCGCTGGGGAGAACCCCGGAAGAAACCGAGTAGGTCGGGGCGGGATAACCCGATGCATTCAGCGAAAGTTCGAATGCCGTGTTGATCGAGGTGCGCCTGCTGCCCCCGGGGCTTTGCCCATTCCACGTCGGGATCTTGTTAATCGTCAACGTTTGCTCTGGGGTCGTCGTGGTGCCGCTAGTCGGACCTCGTGCGGACACCTTGAAATGAAACACTCCCGTCTGAGTTGGCGTACCTGAAATGACGCCCGTACCCGCATTGATGGAGAGGCCCTGAGGGAGACCGTCGCCGTAGGCGGCGATTTGGTAATTGTCGATCAGCCCAAAAAAGTTGATGTGTCCGTTGTACGTCGAGCCAACCTGTCCTACGGACGGCAGCTCACGATTGTTGCGGTAGACCGGATTTCCCTCAACGTGCAACGTTATGTTGTCGGTGCACACGCGACGACCAAAAACCGTCGCACATTCCTTAAATGTGAAATCACCCGACCTCGTGGGTGTTCCGGCGATCGTGCCGTCATTCGACAAATCGAGGCCGGTGGGCAGGTTTCCATCAATTGAAAATGATGGAGAAGGGTAGCTGCTGAACGTCGGCCTTTGGTTGTATTCGACCCCAACGTAGGCGTCCGTTTCGATGTCGTCGAACGTCACGGTGGGAGGGGTTGCCACCCAAATCACCTGGGTCGACGTTGTGTCGCCGCTCCCGAATCCGTTCTCGACGTGAATTCGGAATGGGTACCGCCCTGGCGTGTCCGAGACACCCGTTATGCGACCCGTCGCAGAGTCAATCTGTAGCCCCGGTGGCAAAGAATTGTTCCCGTCGGTGGCCGGATCATCCGTGATTGTGTAAGTCGGGGATGGGTAACCCGAAGCCTCGATTCCCGAGTCGTAAGGGGACTGAGTGTTATTGACGAATGTGTAATTGTTGAGGTCATCGTAATTCACCGGAAAATAGGCCGCACGATTCACGGTGAAACGTAGGGTCCCCGTCGATGAATCGCCGAAGATGTTGGAAGCGGTGACCGTAAACTCGTGAATACCTGGGTCACGTGGGGTCCCAGACAAAATGCCGGACTGGGATCCGACATTTATCCCTGTTGGTCTCCCGCCACTCGCCGAGTACGTCGGCGCGGGATATCCGGGAGAACCACCAATCGCGATGTCCTGCATTGCCGACCCGCTGAGAACGGTCGCGGTGATAGTTATTCCGCTGAGATCGGGTGGCTCTCCAACGGTTATCGTCAAACTCGCCGTGGTATCCGTCGATGGTGTGCCACCATCATTTCCGGTTACGCCAAGAGTGAACGTGTACACGCCGTTGACGGTTGGTGTCCCTGTAATCGTGCCGTCCGAATTCAAACTCAGTCCCGTGGGAAGGGCTCCAGACTCCACGGAATACGTGAGCGGACCCGTGCCCGATGCCGAGACCTCGGACGAATAAGCATTCCCGCGTCGAGCGTTCGACGTTACCGCCTCATCGGTAAAGGTGGCGGGTTGATAGGTGGAGATGCCTTGGCTGAAAGAGTCCGAGGTGACGATGGCGTACGAGCCATTTGCCGTTGCCGCTGAATAGAGATTGGCGCTTGAACCACCACCCCATTCGTAATACCACGCGTCGAATGCGTAACGCTGTCCCGCTACAAAGGTGAAGGAACCGGTGTCTCGATAGCTGGACCCCTTATCTACCCAATCATTAACCAATAACGGCGTTCCGCCGATTGACATCCAAAAACCGTCATCGGCCCAGGCGCGAAAATATTTGGTCGATGATGTCGGGAAAGATATGTAGCCGTAGTAATGGATCAGAATCCTGTCGGAGCCGCACCCAGAGACGACCGTCCCACTGCCAACGTTGAAGTCAATATTCGATGCGACACGTGTTTCACCGCACTGTGGATAGGCGGTTGTGCTTCGTTGAACAGTGCCGCCTGCGCCGTTCTTAGTGATGTTGTTGTACACGTCGTATTGGAGGCCGGATGTGTCGGTAGCAGACGCGAAAGAAACCGGCGTCAGGACTCCCGAAAATAGGAGCACAACGAGGCCGGTCAGAATCAGCCGAAGGATTTTCATTGCGGGGTGGAATGAATCGTGCTCGTATTCCGAGCGTCTCACGATTTTAGCGCGAAACCGCTGCAAATCCCACGTTCTTAGCCGAACACAGGCCGTGGCCACACCAGAGCCGCCTAATGAGGCAGGTTAGATTCGATCGCGCTAATGATCGCGGGATCGGTTGGAACAGTCGTAGGCCGGAACCGCATGACCTTGAGGTCAGGAGTGACAACGAATTTCTCAAAATTCCACCGAATGTTCCCGGCACTACCGCGTTCGTCCTTTGCTTTGGTCAGCTCGGCGTAGAGCGGGGACCGGGTCTTGCCATTGACCTTGATCATGTCGTAGATGGGGAAGGTGATGCCCCACTTCGTTGAGCAGTACTCGGCGATTTCCTCGTTCGTCGAAAGTTCCTGAAAGAACTGATTGGACGGAAATCCCAGAACGATGAGTCCGCGCGAGCCGTATTTCTGCTGAAGCATTTCGAGGTCGGCATATTGCGGGGACAGCCCGCAGCGCGAGGCGACGTTGACGATCAGCATTACCTTTCCGGCGTGCTCGCGAAGGGTCGTTTCGCCACCATCGGCGGTCCGTAACTGGATGTCGAGCAGTGAATCGGTCATCGTGACTCCTTTGAGAGGGGTAATTCCGCCGTATCGAGCGCGAGGCTATTTTCTACGGCACGGTTGGACCGTGCCGATTGCGCAAGAATCACGCCAACTAGAACGATACCCGCACCGACCAGTTGAACGCTATCGAGTGTTTCACCGAGAATCAGCCACGCGGCAAGAAACGCGAACAGAACTTCGCTCGTTGCGACGATTCCCGAACGAGTCGCCTTGAGGATGCTGATCGACCACAATCCGAGGGCAAACGTCGTGAATGTTCCAACCACGACGATGAACACGAGTAAAACCCACGCGGGACCGTCAAGCGCATTGCCCCGTGCGAACGGGATCACCTTGAGAAAAACGGTTGGGTCGATTGTCCACCACCCGCTGAACAGCGCCCAGAAGGCGCTTGCCACGGCCATGCCCCAGAACCCGACGGCCAACGGGTGACGCGCGTCGGTTTGGCGTTCGCCGAGGATGAAGTAGGTCGTGAGTGACGCCGATGCGGCAAACGCCCACACGACTCCCTGAAC
>CANGCU010000112.1 GCA_947452355.1 Microbacteriaceae bacterium
CCTGAATAGCGGTGTTTTCCGCCGCGCGTTTCGCGGGGTTCCCCGACCGCGAACCCTTTTTGGCGGTGACCGCCTTAGCCTTCGGACGTGCGCCAGGAATCGGACCCATGCCGGGGATGTTGGGCGTGCCGCCCTTGGCGACCGTCTTCATCATCTTGGCGGCGGCGTCGAATCGGGTGACGAGTTGGTTCACATCCGTCACCGTCATTCCCGACCCCTTCGCGATTCGAAGCCGGCGCGAGCCATTGAGGACCTTGGGATTGTCGCGCTCGGCGGGAGTCATCGAGCGAATGATGGCTTCAGTTCGGTCGATTTCTTTCTCGTCAAAATTGTCGATCTGTTCGCGCATCTTGCCCGCGCCCGGCATCATGCCGAGCAGCCCCTTCATGGATCCCATCTTGCGGACCTGCTGAAGTTGCTCCAGGAAGTCGGCCAGGGTGAAGGTGTTCGACTGAATCTTTTCGGCAACCTTCGCCGCTTCGTCTTCGTCGAAGTTCTTCTGAGCCTGCTCGATGAGCGTGAGGATGTCACCGAGGTCGAGGATTCGGCTCGCCATGCGATCGGGATAGAACGGTTCGATGTCGTCGAGGTTTTCACCGGTTGAGGCAAAGAAAATGGGCCGGTCGGTCAGGCCGCGAACCGACAGTGCAGCACCGCCTCGAGCGTCACCGTCGAGTTTGGTGAGGACGACCCCGGTGAAGTCGACGCCGTCCTGGAAGGCCTTCGCCGTGATGACCGCATCCTGACCGATCATCGCGTCGAGGACGAACAACACCTCGTCGGGTTTCGTTGCATCGCGAACCGCACGGGCTTCGCGCATCAGGTCTTCGTCGACACCGAGTCGACCGGCAGTGTCAATAATGACGGTGTCGTATTGCTTCTGCTTGGCGAACTTCACGCCGTCCTTCGCCACCGAGACGGGGTTCCCCTTGCCGTTTCCGGGTTCCGGAGCAAAAATCTGGACGCCAGCCTGTTCCGCGACCACCGTCAACTGTGTCACGGCGTTGGGGCGTTGAAGGTCACACGCGACGAGGACGGGCGTGTGCCCCTGAGACTTCAGCAGTTTGGCCAGTTTTCCCGCGAACGTCGTCTTACCCGAACCCTGCAATCCCGCCAGCATGATGACGGTCGGCGGCGACTTGGCGAACCTCAGTTGCGCCTGTTCGCCACCTAAAACCTGAACCAGTTCCTCGTTGACAATCTGGACGACCTGTTGCGCGGGGTTGAGCGCCTTGTTGACATCATCGGACAACGCACGTTCGCGAATGTTGCCTGTGAACGACTTGACCACGTCCAACGACACGTCGGCCTCGAGCAGTGCTCGGCGAATCTCGCGAACCGTTCCGTCGACGTCGGCGGCGCTGAGCTTGCCCTTCGTCCTCAGGCTCGACAGCGCAGACGTCAGTCGTTCCGAGAGATTTCCAAAAACGGCCATAACGAATCCAGACTAGTCTTCGAGCGAATGTTGCGCGCTGAGTTCCCGGTAATGGACGGCATTCTCGCGAATCGCCTCGACCTCGTCATCCGTGAGCTGTCGGCGCACTTTCCCCGGAACACCCGCGACGAGTGATCGAGGCGGGATAACCGTGCCCTCGAGAACAACGGAGCCCGCCGCGACGAGTGATTCGTCGCCTATGACCGCGCGCGATAACACGGTGGCGTTCATGCCGATCAGACAGTCGTCACCGATGGTGCAGCCGTGGACAACAGCAGCGTGACCGACCGAAACACCGCGACCAATAATTGTTGGCGCATCGTTGTCACAGTGGACGGCGACGTTGTCCTGGATGTTAGAACCCTCGCCCAGCGAAATGTAGTTAACGTCGGCGCGAAGAACCGCGCCGAAAAACACCGACGCGTTCTCTGAGATGGTGACGCGACCCACAACCGTCGCGTTTTCCGCAATCCAGGCGCTGGGGGCAACCGTCGGCTCGTATCCGTCAAATGCGCGCTTCATGAAATCAAGAGTAGGCGTTTAGTCGAGTAATTGGCGGACGAACACGTGCGGAGTGAATCCGGTGAGGTCATCAATTCCCTCGCCCTGCCCGACCAACTTGACCGGAATTCCAGTGAGTTCCTGAACCGCAAACACGAATCCTCCGCGGGCGCTTCCGTCGAGTTTCGTCAACACAAGTCCGGTGACACCCGCTTGCTCGAGAAATGCCTCAGCCTGGTTGAGTCCGTTCTGTCCCGTCGTTGCGTCGAGTACCAAGAGGACCTCGCTGATGGGAATATTTTTCTCCACAACCCGTTTGATCTTGGCGAGTTCGTCCATGAGTCCCGACTTCGTGTGAAGGCGGCCGGCGGTGTCGATGATGACAATCTCGTGTCCGTCAGCGATGGCACGTTCGACGGTTTGGAAGGCGACCGCGGCCGGGTCCTGGCCGTCCTGTTGAGGTTTGACGATGTCAACGTCCGCGCGCTCGGCCCAGGTCGCGAGTTGGTCAACGGCGGCCGCCCGAAAGGTGTCCGCCGCCCCGACCAGCACGCGCTTCCCGCGGGTCGCGATGAACTTCGCCAACTTCCCGATTGTGGTTGTCTTCCCCACCCCGTTCACGCCGACGACCAACACGACCGCGGGTTTGCCGGGTTCTGACTGCAGGGAGAGCGTCGAGTCGAATTTTTCCAGACGGGCCTCGAGGACCTCGCCCAGAATGCGACGGAGGTCGTCGGTGTCGAGCGATGCCGAGGCATCCGCGATGGCGTGAACCGCCTCGAGCACCTCGTCCGTGACTCGCGGTCCGAAATCAGCCTGAAGGAGGGTGTCCTCGAGGTTTTCCCAGTCGGCGGGCTCGACCGCACGTGCCCCCGTGAAAAGGTTCTGAAAGACTTTCGACAGCGACCAGGCCATGACGGAACCTTAAGCCTCGACCGCGGAGGCGATTCGTTGACCGACGACGGCACTCACGCCGTCGCCGCGCATCGAGACACCGTAGAGTGCGTCGGCGATTTCCATCGTGCGCTTTTGGTGCGTAATGATGACCAACTGGGACGACGACCGCAAATCTTCGAAGATGCTGAGCAGTCGCCCAAGGTTGGCGTCGTCCAACGCGGCCTCGACCTCGTCGAGGATGTAGAACGGCGAAGGGCGCGCCTTGAAGATGGCGACGAGCAAGGCGACGGCGGCGAGCGACCGTTCACCTCCCGAGAGAAGCGACAAGCGCTCGATCTTTTTACCGATCGGTTTGACGCTCACCTCAATTCCCGTTGTCAGGGGTGAGTCGGGGTCCGTCAACGTCAGGTGACCGGAACCGCCGGGGAACAGAACAGGCAAGATCTCGTCGAAGGCGGCCTTGGTGTCTCGGAACGCGTCGATGAAAATCGACTGCATTCGATCGTCCAGATCGTCGATGATCTGCAGAAGGTCGATACGGGTTTTCTCGAGGTCCGCCAATTGCTCCGTGAGGAACTGGTGACGCTGTTCAAGCGCGGCGAATTCTTCGAGCGCGAGCGGGTTGATTCGACCCAATTCGTCCATCGACCGTTCGGCGGTCTTCAAACGCGCTTCCTGCTCCGCGCGGTTGAACGGCACCGGATCGGAATCAGGCATCGACACGAGCGTGTCGGGACCGTATTCCTCCACGAGCACCTGCTCGGTCAGCGCCATATCGTCCGCCGCCTTCTCGAGGAGATTTCCGAGGTGAAGTTTCTTTTCGTAGATCTGCATCTCGAGGCCGTGAACACCGTCGGTCACGGCCGTGAGGCGCTGGCGCAGTTCGGTTTCGCGAGCACGAAGGTCGGTGAGTTCACCAGAGCTCGCGGAACGGGTTCGCTCGGCGTCGGCAAGTTTGACGTGTGCGTCCGAGACGCTCGCATCGAGCGCCGCAAGAATCGGCGGGATGTCGGTCACGAGCCGCTCGGCGTTCTCGCGTTGTGCCTGACGCTGCACGCGCAGTGCCGCGCGTTCGGCGGCAGCTTGGCGGTCACTTTCGAGCGCACGCGCCATGTCTTCGGCACGGTCACGTTCCGACCGAACCCGCTCGCGAACAGTTTCCATATCGATTCGAACCTGAAGCTCCGTTGCACGCGCCGCCTCGAGCGCGATGACGGCGTTATCGCGCGAGGATGCGTCCAGCGTCGGACGGGGTGCCGCAATGAACGCCTCGAGGGCACGGACGGCGTCTCCGAGGTGTGCGTCCGCTTCATCGACGGCGGTTGTCGCCTTGTCGAGTGCGGCACTAATGCGTTCGATTTCCGACGCTGCCGCATCCGCTTGGGCGCGCAAGCGTGACTTTTCCGAAATGATCTCGGCGTTGCGGGCATCGGCCGTTCGCAGATCGGCGAGAGCAGTCGCGGCGACGGTCTTGGCGACCTGAAGTTCTTCGCGACGAGTGTCGAGCGCATTTCGTCGACGTTCGATTTCGATTGACACTGTGCCGAGTGACGATTTTGCCTCGTCGCGCTCGCCCGCGAGTTCGATGCGCGAGCGCTGCGCACCGTGTCCACC
>CANGCU010000113.1 GCA_947452355.1 Microbacteriaceae bacterium
CTCTTCGTGACCCTCGTGCCCGACAAGGAGGATGTGGAAACCGGTTCGAGAAAAACGTTCAGCCTCGCGGTGAACCTTCGTGACGAGCGGACAGGTCGCATCGATCGCCATAAGGTTCCGGTCGAACGCATCGCTCTTCACCTTGGGCGAGACACCGTGCGCACTGAACACGAGGTGCGACCCCTCGGGAACCTCGTCAACTTCGTTGACGAAAATTGCTCCGCGTTCCGTGAGTGACGCGACCACCTCAACGTTGTGCACGATTTCCTTGCGGACGTACACCGGCGACCCAAACTGGTCCAACGCCTTTTCAACGGCGACGACAGCGCGGTCGACGCCGGCACAATATCCGCGTGGCGCGGCGAGCAGAATCTTCTTCGCCTGCGGTGAATCGACCTCGACGAGCGGCGTCTCACGGACCGGATGGGTCGCGCGAAGAGTGATGTCAACCTTGCCGTTCGTTACTGTGCCCACGGGTCAAGTCTATGTTTCAGAAGTCGACAGCAAGGTCCGCGATGGACTGCCACTGAAAGTCGCCGAAAGGCCCCTTCGCGACAAGGACAAAATCAGTTCCTTCGCGCGGGTCGGGGACGAGAAGCCGGACCACGGCGCCATCCGCAGACCATTCGACAATCAGCCCGTTATCGTCGGAGTCCCATTGGTATTCGCCGCCAAACGCGCCATGAAATCGGCGAAGTCCCGCGAGATTGAGCGTGGCTTTGCTCAACGGTTCACTCAGCGCTCCCTCAATGTCCGGTCGCTCGCCGACCAGTGCCGACATCGTGAACACGACCGGCAGGTCCGTCAGCATGGCAATGAGCCGGTCCATGAAATCGTCGCCGTGATCGGTGCTGGGCATCGCGTCGAGCACGATGGGCTCATCCTCGAATTGTGTTTCGGTGGTCATGACAACAACGTCGCGCAGCGCGAGTTGAACCGCCATGCTCGCGTTATCGAGCACACCAAGATCGTCATAGACAAAGGTGAGCGGCCGCATCGTTTTCCTTTCCCGCACGAGGTTCCACAGTATCGTGACGCCGTCGGCGGTGGCGGGTACGGTGGACTCATGACCGAACCGACCGACGACATCACCGCGCTGTCGGTCAGCGCCGCGTCGCGAGTCGCGCGGGACAAAATCGCGCAATGGAAGACGTTTTGGCTCGAGGGTGAAATTGCCGAATGGCGGTCGTGGCAGAACATCGTCTTCTTCACGGTCAAGGATGACGCGGCGCGAATCGATGGAAAAATTGACGCCTCGACCATCGCCGCGTCGGGTGAAACGTATAGCGCTGGTGACAAGGTTCGACTGTTCGGGCAATTCGATTTCTGGCCGAAAAACGGGGAAATGAAATTCGTCGTCACCACGATTCGACGTGAAGGCCTTGGCGACTTCCTCGTCGCAATTGAAAAGCTTCGCGCAACACTGCAGGCGGAAGGCGCATTCGAGGACTCGCGCAAGGTTGCACTCCCCAAGTTTCCGCGGCGAATCGGGCTCATCACCTCTAAGGATTCGGACGCCGAAAAGGACGTACTCGTCAACGCTCGTAATCGTTGGGCGGACGTGCAGTTCACCACCATCTACACCGGCGTTTCCGGAGACGCCGCTGTTGCACAGATTCCGGATGCCATTGCGACTCTCGACGCTGACCCCGATGTCGACGTCATCATCATCGCGCGTGGCGGTGGCGCATTTCTTGAACTTGTCGCCTTCAGTGACGAACGAATAGTTCGCGCAGCGATGGCCTGTGTCACACCGTTGGTCAGCGCCATCGGACACGAGAACGACCGACCCCTGCTCGACGAGGTGGCCGACCTGCGCGCCTCGACGCCGACGGATGCCGCCAAGCGCGTTGTGCCCGATGTCGCCGCCGACCTTGCGGAAATTGATCAATTGCGATCGCGCGGTCGACAGATTGTGACGACCGCTGTGTCCAACCAAATCGACCGCATTCGCCTCTTGGCCTCGCGGCCGGTCATGGCGAGTCCGCTCGCCTACCTTGAGCGTCACGAGAACGACCTCACCAACGTCACCTATCGCGGGTCTACCCTGATCGATTCGATCCTCCACCAATTCACCGACCGCCTTCACGGTGTCGTTGGGCGATTGCGAACATTGTCGCCGCAAAACACGCTCGACCGTGGTTACGCAATCGTTCGCGGCGCGAACGGTGCCGTGGTGACAACAACGAAGGCCGTCACGAGCGGTGACGCTGTGACGGTGCGAGTTGCCGACGGCGATATCGCGACAACCGCGAACTAAGGAACGGTAATCTTGCATCATGGCTGACACGCTTCCCGAGGTCTCTACCCTCACCTACGAACAAGCACGTGACGAGCTCGTGGCGATCGTTGACTCGTTGGAAAAGGGAACGGCCTCGCTGGACGAGTCCGTATCGCTGTGGGAACGCGGCGAAGCACTCGCCTCGCGGTGCGAAGAATGGTTGGCGGGGGCGCGACAGCGGCTCGAGGCCGCCCGAAAGCCTTCGGAGTGAGCTCAGCGAGCGAACGCCGAAATCGGCACAACGTTTTTACCTTGACCGGCGCCCTGCTTGCGTCGTTCGCGATAGTTTTTGTCGTCATTCTGTTGACCGTTCGTCCCGATCCGTCCACACGACCAGCCATTGATTGGCATTCCGTCGCGGCGAGCGCTTCAAGCCCCGTTGCTCTGGCCGATCCGACGTTCGACACGTCCGATGGCGATTGGTGGGCGAATCGCGCCGAGTACATCGACGGTGCAAACCCCGAGTGGTACATCGGGTTCGTGTCGCCAACGAATGGATTCGTCGCAATCCATCAATTCACGAACGACGTATCACCCGAACTCGCCGATGTTCTCGGTTCGGTGCCCGGTGCGCCCGTTTCCCTGGGCGGAGCGCAGTGGGTGGCTTACGACCGATCGCAGCTCGACAACCCCGGAAATTATCGAACCGTTTACGAAATCGACCTACCCGACGGCGGTATTCTGATGGTGTCCGGAACGGCAGAGGATGCGGAAATCGAACGCGTGGCGTCTCTTGCACTTGAATCCGTGACCAGTACCCAGACAGGGAAAGGCTGACGGTGAGCGATAACGAACCAAAGACGCCCCGCGAAGCCTGGTCTCAGCTCGTTGCCGGAAATGACCGCTTCATCGCCGGCAAACCAGCTCACCCTCGTCAGGATGTCGATCACCGTGATGCGCTAGCCGGAGGACAAAAGCCGTTCGCCGCGTTGTTCGGGTGTGCGGACTCACGGTTGTCCGCCGAAATCATCTTTGACCTCGGGCTGGGTGACCTTTTCGTTGTGCGTAATGCCGGACAAACTATTTCCCAATCGGTCATCGGGTCGCTGGAATACGCGGTCAATACTCTTGGGGTCCACCTCATCCTCGTACTCGCCCACGACGAATGTGGTGCGGTTCGGGCAGCGATCGATTCACGGCGTCCCGATGCGGTGCCACTCCCCGTCAACATTCGAACGATCACGGACACGATTCAACCCGCAATCGACCGCGTGCTGCTCGCGCGGGCGACGTCGGATATTGACGAGATTCACATCGATGATGTCGGCGAGGAACACCTGCGCGACACGATTTCCGAACTTCTCACCGGCAGCGAGCTTGTCGGCGAAGCAATCGCACACGGCAGCCTCGGCATCGTCGGCGCGACGTACAACCTGCGTGAGGGTCGCGTAACCCCCTCCATCGTCTTTGGCGATATCGACTAAACACTGAAGGAGAAACCGTGAGCGAGTTCCGAATCGAACACGACACAATGGGCGAGGTCCGAGTACCAGCCGACGCACTCTATAGCGCACAGACGCAACGCGCGGTCGAGAACTTTCCCATTTCCGGGAGCGGTCTCGAATCCGCACAGATCGTGGCGCTTGCCCAGATTAAGCGTGCGGCCGCCATTGTCAACGAAAAACTGGGAATCCTACCCGCCGATATTCGTGACGCAATTGTCGCGTCTGCGGACGAAATCATTTCGGGACAGCACCACAACCATTTCCCCGTTGACACCTACCAAACGGGTTCGGGAACCTCGTCGAACATGAACATGAACGAGGTGCTCGCGACCCTTGCGACGACCAAACGCGGTGAAACCGTTCACCCCAACGACCACGTCAATGCGTCCCAGTCGTCAAACGACGTCTTCCCGACGTCGGTGCACCTTGCGGTCACCGCCGCACTGCTCGGCGATGCAATTCCCGCGCTCGACCACCTCGCAACGGCTCTCGAAAAGAAAGCCAAGGCCTGGGCGAAGATGGTCAAACCGGGTCGCACACACCTCATGGATGCAACGCCCGTAACACTGGGGCAAGAGTTCGGCGGCTACGCTCGACAAATTCGCCTCGGGATCGAACGAATTCACTCAACCATCGTTCGCGTCGCCGAGGTTCCTCTCGGTGGA
>CANGCU010000114.1 GCA_947452355.1 Microbacteriaceae bacterium
ACACCGGCGCCGGACGACGAGAAGAGATCGATAGCCTCGCTCTGATAGCCGCGCAAATCCCACGACGAATAGTCTAGCTCGACCGTCATCGGCGTTCCCTCGGTGAAGCCGGCGCGGTCCTCCGCTGGCCACCCGATGCTGAGCAACTCTTGTTTTACGATGCCTCGCGCCCAATCATTGAGCCGGACGACCGTGTCACTCGTGATCGCCCCGAGAAGCGGCTCGAGTTTCGACGTCTGCGTGATTTCGGCCAAAATCTGTGGGGATTCGGCCTCGAGATATAAGCCGTTCTCGTCGCGCTCGACGACTATTCGCCCGTAGCGCGAGACCGTGTCAGCGATGTCGGTGGCAACGACCGGGGGGACGGGGACCTTCGAATACGCCTCGAGGGTCGCCAGCATCTCGTCGGCGGTGTGCCCCGCCGCCCGCGCGTTCCACAATCCCAAGCGCGTGATGCGATACGTGTGAATATGCTCAGGCGCACGTTCGAGTTCGGCGAAAACAGCGAGCGCATGACGGGCTTCGGTTGCATGCTCGTGGCCGACCTCGAGTAGGACCGTTCGGTCGCTTTGGACGATGAGGGGACCGTTCACGACTTATTCTCCGACCGCGAGAAGTTCAATGATGGCGGAAATCGGTAGCGTGCGTTCGACGTCGGCGGTGGTGTCCAATCCGCGTACGCGACCGTTGGCGACGTGACGCGGCTCGAGTGTGATTGTTTTGGCGCCGGTGCTCGTCTCGACCAAGAGAGTGACGCGCGAACGATTCTTGCCGGCGGAAATGAGAGCGCGTTCGAGATGCGTCGTTCCGAGACCCGTTGTGTACAAGTGGTCGGCGAGTTCGTGCAACTTGGACGAGCCGTCCGTCTCAACGATGACTCGTTCTGCCCGAGGAGCCACCACGGTGTAGCGACTGTCAATGAGAGCGGTTTCAACGCGAAGGCGCGATGCGCCGTACAAAACCGACAGGTCATCGATCTTCATCGGCGCGAGGCGTTGAAGTCGCGGATCGGTCAACAGCATCTCGCCGAGTTCGGGGTGAGATGCCTTTGCGGCGGTATCCGTGCCCGTTCCATTGAGAGTGACGAATCGGCCGTTGGCGGCAATGTCGGAAATTGTTGAGGTCACAGCAGCCGAAACGGGTGTCAGTGACAACGCGGTGAGTTGCTCAACAATCGACTCGACGGTCGTTCCGGAGGCGATCGCGCGCAAAATGAGAGCCGAGTCGAATCGGCGTTTCGGAGCAAGACCCCGAGTTTCGATTCTCGAGACCGTGTTGAGGAACCCCGCGGTTTCCGAGGTCACGGGACCCGGCGCGATAATGCTGAGGTCGTCAAGAACATAAACCGCGGACTGAAGCGGGGGAAGCATCGGGGCGATTGTCTTCTGAAGTTCACCGTGCCCGGCGAGGGCGGACCGCCCGAAATCGGTCGTGCCGTCCGCGACGAGTCCCAACAGGCGCAACTCGTTGGAAACGCGGGAAAGGGACGCCGACCCTGACTCGTCACGCAGCGGCAGAAGCCATTCGAGGAAAGGAGCGTCGAGCCGTTCTGCCGTGGTGCAGGCACTGCGCGCCGAGTCGCTGAGTTCCGAGAACACGGCATCGATTGCGGCGGTGAGTAAACCGACGAGGTCGTCGACCAGGTCGATGCCCCGAACCGTTGCGTACAAGCGTCGATCGATGATGCGGACAAACCCCGCGGTCTCGGCGATTCGGATGATTGCGCCGGCGTCGTCGTCGGAAAGGACAAGTCCCGCTGCGAGAATTTTTTCTTCGGCCTTGAGAAGCCCGCCGGTCGCGCTCATCGCGATTGGTTCGTCGGCGACCCATTCGACGAGGTCTCGAATTCCGATGAGGCTGTGAAGGCAGACGCTCGCACTGTCACCCTCCACCGACGGTTCCTTCGGGAGCGGCTGGTCCAGTATCGCGGGCAGAGCGGCGAGCGCGTCAGGGTAGGTCTTGCCTTCCGCGTCGGCAAGCAGCAGATCGCGTGCGTGTTGGTCGGCGAGGCCGTCGCCCATGGACAAGAGTGTCGGTCGGGCCAGGCTTCGAAGAGTGGGGACTATCGATTCGAGCGACACCAATGTGTCGGCCAAGTCATGAAGGTCGTGTTGCCGTGCGAGGTGCCACGGTCGGGCGAGGACGAGTGTCTCAAGTTCGTGCTTCGACAACTCCCCTAATCGTGTCGACACGTCATGAGAAGAAGGCATCCGTATAGTTTATCGCCTCGACAGGTATCCTCGGTAAGGGTCAGGTTACAAGGAGCGAGAATGCCAACGGGAAAAGTAAAGTTCTTCGATGAGGACAAAGGCTTTGGATTTATTCAAGGCGACGACGGCATCGAAGTCTTTCTGCACGCCTCGGCCGTGCCGACCGGAACCGAAATTCAAACCGGAGCGCGTGTCGAATACGGAACAGTCGACGGCAAACGTGGACTGCAGGCTCACGGGGTTATCGTCCTCGAGGAACCGCAATCGGTCGTGCGCAGCCGCCGTCGCCCTGCTGATGACATGGTCGTCATCGTGGAGGATGTGATTCGACTTCTTGAATCGGCGAGCAACGATTTGCGCCGAGGGCATTACCCGGCGAACTCTCACGCCCGCAAAATCGCGGCTGTGCTTCGAAAGGTTGCGGATAACTTTGACGCCTAAGGCACTCGAACAGGCCGCTCGCGCGGCGCTCGAAACAATTACACCCGGCGACACGATCGGCACTGTGTTATCCGTCGAGGAAACGGACGGAATCGCGAACATCCGATTTTCATCAAATCTGCCCGGATACATCGGGTGGGATTGGGTGGCATCGCTGGCGATCGACGGTAAGGACACGACAATTCTCGAGACGGAATTGCTGGCGGGCTCCGAGGCGATTCAGTCTCCGGAGTGGGTTCCGTGGGCCGATCGACTGCGCGATTATGAGGCGTCGATTGCGGCAGGCATCGAAGACGAGATTGTTGTCGTGCCAGATGACGAGATTGACGATGACGAGATTGACGATGACGATGACGACGATGACGATGACGATGACGACGATGACGACGATGACGTTGACGACGTGGATGACGGTCTCGACGAAATCGATGACGACTTTGTTGACATCGATGACGAGGACTAGAGCGCGTCGACCGCCGCGTCGATAGCGCCAAGCAAGAGCGAAACGTCGGCCGGTTCGATCGCCGTAAACGTTGCAATTCTCAATTGGTTCCGCCCCAACTTGCGATAGGGGTCGATGTCGACGATCCCGTTGGCGCGCAACATGGCGGACACCTGGCTCGCGTCGACGGTGTCATCGAAATCGATCGTCGTGACGACCTGCGAACGATGCTCGGGCTGTGCGACGAACGGCGTTGCATTGGGATGCGCCTCCGCCCAGGCGTAAATCAGATTGGATGATTCCTTCGTGCGGGCGTCCGCCCACGCGAGCCCACCGTTCCCGCGAATCCACTGGATCTGGGAATCGAGCAATAACAATGTGGCGATGGCCGGAGTGTTGAGCGTCTGGTCGAGTCGGGAGTTTTCCAGGGCAATGCTCAGGGAAAGGAATTCGGGGATGTACCGGCCCGAGGCGGCAATGCGTCCAATCCGTTCGGTCGCGGCGGGGGACATCAGTGCAAACCACAAACCGCCGTCGCTCGCGAAATTCTTTTGGGGCGCAAAGTAATACACATCGGTCTCGTTCACATCAATATCGATTCCGCCCGCAGCGCTCGTTGCATCAACCACGGTGAGCGAACCAGGGGATCCCTGTCGGGTGACCGACGCCATCGCGCCCGTCGAGGTTTCGTTGTGGGGGTAAGCGAACACGTCGGCGTCCTCGTCCCCGGCAAACGACGAGACGGTTCCAGGTTCACCGTGAACCACAGCAGGTGCCGTGAGCCACGGCGCGCTTGCGGCATTAACAAACTTCTGACCGAATTCACCAAACGACAGATGTGCGCTCCGCGTGTCAATGAGCGAGAACGCCGCCGCATCCCAGAACGCGGTCGAGCCACCGTTGCCCAATACGACCTCGTAGCCGTCCGAGAGCCGATAGAGATCCGACAGGCCCTCGCGAACGCGGGCGACAAGTTCGCGAACCGGTTTTTGGCGATGGGAGGTTCCCAGCAGGTGGGCATGGGCAATCAGGTGATCGAGTTGTTCCTGCCGAATCTTAGACGGACCGCATCCGAATCGACCATCTCGCGGCTGGAGTTCGGGTGACAGTCGAAAGTCGGACATGAGCCCAAGTCTAAACTCTCCACACCAACCTAAATTCGCTAGTTTTGCCACGCCGAGCGCGTCTGTTTAGGGAGCTCAGAACACGCTTGGTACGATGAGAGGGTTCCACACGCGCCACCGCGCACACGGAACAGGCTCACGAGGCCCGAACGCCCCGTCTTTGTGAGTC
>CANGCU010000115.1 GCA_947452355.1 Microbacteriaceae bacterium
GAACTTGCCGACGCGGGAATCCAGACTCGTCGGTGGTGGCCGGCGTCGCTGACGGAAACCACTCCGTTCAGAGACTTCCCGACCTCGGGCAATTCGACGTCTCGATTCCTCGCGGAAACCGTGATCGGTTTGCCTATGTTCCGGACGATGTCTGACGAGCAGTTCGACCGCATTCGAGACGTTCTCGCGGCCCACAAGGGCTAGTGCCGAATGGGCCCGATATTCCTTTTAGGTTCTCCGCGTTCCGGCACAACTCTGTTGCGCCTTCTTCTCACGGCTCACCCGGACATTGTCATCGCGCCGGAATCGTCTTTTCTCACCTGGTTTATCGGTACTTACGGTGATTGGCAGGCTTCGGACTGCGAATCACCGCGTCGCGACCAATTCGTCACCGACCTCATGGGTGCTCGAAAGTTCTCAACCTGGGGGATTTCGGCGACTGAAATCGACGAGGCAATCCGTGAAACGCTCCCCACCACCTACGCCGAACTCGTCGCGATCCCCTATGAGCGGTACAGCGCGAAAATCGGAAAACCCGGTGCGCGGTGGGGGGATAAAAACAATGTGCACATGGACTTCGTTGATCCCATCGCCGACCTTTTTCCCGACTGCGTTTTCCTCCACATCGTGAGGGACGTGCGTGACTGCTTCGTCTCTGGACAAGACATTCGTAGCCAGGGGAGTGATTCGCCGTTTACGCCGCAACTCGAAACCGACCCAGCCGAATTTGCTCGCGGGTGGGACGAACAAAACCAGAATGTGGTTCGTTGTTTGAATGAGTTTCCGTCATCACGGTGGGCCAGGATCCGTTACGAAGACCTCGTCGAGTCACCACAACGGACACTTGAGCCGGTTCTCGCTGAGTGGGGGATGGCATGGTCGCCCGCCATGCTGAACTTCCATGAGGCAAACCGCGCCCAGAATCTCGAGCCAACCGAAACGTCAGACTGGAAACGTCTCGTGTCGGAACCGGTGACGGATTCGCGTGTCGGCCGCTATCGCACAGCATTGAGCGACGCGGACATCACCGCGCTCAATGCTGCCGGCCACACAACGCTCGACCAGTTTGGATATTTTGACGAGCCGCTGGATAGTCAGAACTGAGTCGAACTATTTGTTCAGCGAACGCGTCTTCACGTCGTTCGAACGGTGTCGCATGAATACCTGAAGCTCCGCGAGCAAACCGAACACCAGCAACTGGATTCCAACCACGGTCAGGAGCACACCGATGGTCAGAATCGGGCGGTTACCGATTGTTGCGTCAAAGAAGATTCGCAGCACAGAAACGTAACCGAGGATTCCGATCCCACCGAGGAGTGACAGAACTCCGAATGCACCGATGAGGTGAGACGGACGGCTCTCGTAGGCCAGCAGGAATCGAATCGTCACGAGGTCGATGAATCCTCGCCAGAAGCGAGCAATCCCGTACTTGCTCTTGCCCAAAAGGCGTTTGCGGTGGGTGACGTGGACTTCGGTGATTTGGTATCCGAACCACGACGCGATGACCGTCAAGTAGCGGTGCATTTCGCCGTACATCATCGAACCGACGGCCTGCGCGACCGAAAGACGCATGACTTTGAACCCGGAGTTGAAATCTTTGCCCTTGACTCCCGAAATCATCGATGTGGTGCGGTTGTACAGGCGCGACGTCGTTCGCTTGATGAAGCGGTCGTTTCGCGTGTAACGCGCGCCGGTGACGAGGTCGAATCCTTCGTCGATCTTGCCAATCAACGTTTCGAGTTCAGCCGGGTCATCTTGACCATCGGCGTCCATCATGATGATGATCTGACCGCCCAAATCTTCAGCCAACGCGAATCCGCGCTTAAGAGCGGCCGCTTTACCAAGGTTGCGAGGCATCGACTCACCAACGATCTGGGGGTACTTCTTCGCAAGAGCGGTAATTGTTGACGCGGTGTCGTCGGTTGAACCGTCATCGATGATGATGATGCGGAATTTCGAGTCGATTTTCGAGATATATGTAATTATCTCGGGAATGACCTGTCCGAGGTTCTCCGCTTCGTTATACGCGGGGATGACGATGACACAGTTCCGGGGCTTAGCCAAGGGTTGAATCCAATCTAAGAATCCAGCGGGAGCCGGTTGTTGCCATTAGTATAGCGAACGCACACCTTCGAGAATCTCGAAACGTGGGACCACAATCGGCTGTTTCCCTTACCGTGCACGAAAGTTGAGACGGACGATGCCTTCACTCCACGCGCTCATGTGGCGATCGGGAATCTGGGCTCCCGCCTATCGTTTTGCCCCTGCGTGGCGAATCCCTGGACGCAGTAATGACGGCATCCTCCCGATGTTCTCCATTAGTGGTTGTGGTCACGGTGGAACGACGCTTCTCGCGACAATCCTTGGCGCACACCCGAGCGCGTATTTGTTCGACCGGGAAACCAAATGGTTTCTTGGGCTCGGCCCCCTGGCGTTACTGCGCGAGAACAAGGCGCGCCGTGCAATGGCGGCCTCGAATTTCCCCGAGGACACCCGCGTGCTCATCGAAAAGACTCCTCGGCATGTTTTCCGTATTCCTTATATTCGTAAGTTATTTCCGACGACACGGTTCGTTGTTATGGTTCGTGACCCGCGAGACCTCGTCGCATCCATTTCGAAGCGCATCGGCGACTGGAAGGGCGCGATGGTTCGCGTCACGTTGGACTTCGTCGCAATCAACCGCGTCAAGAACGACAAGGACGTGCTGATTATTCGTTACGAAGACTTGGTGCGCGATTTTCAAAAGACGATGTCGAGCATCTCGGCACACCTCGGAATCGAATTCGACCAGCGAATGGCCAACCATTCAGAGTTCGCGCCCACCTGGTTCAATGCCGAAAGTGTCGAAGAAACCGACGGCGCGGGGAAAAAAGCACACGTTTCGCGGCGAGCATGGCAGGTTCAGCAACCGCTATTCGACGGAAGTGGTCGATACCGCAAGGACCTGACGGCCGAGCAAATCGCCGAAGTTGAGGCGGCCTTCGGAACGCTCGTGCACGACTTTTATCCGCAGGTCGCCGCACACGGCGTTGTGTAGATGAACATTCGACGAGTCGTCATTCGCGTCATCAAGTACGGCGCCGGTTTAGCCGTCTTCGTATTGTGCGGGCTGGCGCTCGTCGGAAATCTCGATCGACTCAGTGCCTATTCGATTTCATGGTCGTGGCTTTTTCTGCTCGGGGGCATTTTGTTTGTCGCCGGTGTCGTCATCGGCGGTGTGAACTGGCACCGTCTGATTGCGCTCATTACGGATAATCGCCTTCCGCTCGTGGCAACCATTCGTGGACACTCGGAATCGTGGCTCCACCGCTACATTCCGGGAGTCGGCTACCTCGGGCACAAGATTCTGTGGGCGCGAAATCACGGTGTGACACGAGGCGCGGCAACCACCGCGTTCCTGTACGAACAGATCCTGATCCAGGCGTCATCTTTTGGATTTGGAATCGTGACGGTTGGTTGTGCGCTGCTGTCGGCGGGGAACATCACGCCCTACCTGTGGCTCGTCATTGCTGTGACAGTCGCGGGAATCATCGTGTTTATCTTTTCCGGTTCGACGGTCGAAAAGTTCGTAAACCTGATTCGGCGAAAGCGGGGAATTGACGGCGATGCCGTGCATCGTTTCCTCAGCCCCGCCCACACAACAGCTCTGTTCGGGCAATTTGTTCTGCCACGAATCGTCAACGCTCTCGCCGTTGTTGTCATTGCTATCGCCATCGTTCCGGTGTCCGTTGAGCAAGCACTGACCTTGGGGGGAAGCTACGCAATCGCCAGCGCAATCGGAATTCTTGCGGTGTTCGTGCCATCGGGATTGGGTGTCCGCGAGAGCGTGTTCGTCGGCTTCGCCACGTTGGGCGGCGTGAGCCTTGTCGACGCGATCATGTTGTCGATCGTTGTGCGTGTTATTTCCACAATTTCGGACGCCGCGATTGGTGTCGGCGTGCTGGCGACGGCGAAGCGCCGCCCCCAGCAGTAAATTTCGAGACTGTTCAGTCGTAGGCTGGCGACATGACGACAACACGACAAACGGCTCTCATCACCGGCGCAAGCAGCGGAATCGGTGCAGTTTTTGCCCGAGAATTCGCGGCTCGCGGGTTCGATCTTGTGATCGCTGCACGCCGAACCGATCGGCTGGACGCGCTCGCGAAGGAAATTACTGCGGAACACGGAACCGCCGTTCGAGTTATCGCCGCGGATCTTTCGAAGGCCGGCGCAGCGGCAAAGCTCGCGAACGCCGTGGGGAAGACGGACATCGAGGTTCTCGTCAACAACGCGGGATGGGGCCACATCGGATCGTTCACAACCGAAGACATCGACGGAATGACCGAAGAGATCAGCGTCAACATCGTGGCGCTTACGCAGCTGTCGCGACTCTTCCTCGCACC
>CANGCU010000116.1 GCA_947452355.1 Microbacteriaceae bacterium
CCGATGAGGACGTGAATCATCTTGGCGTTCGACGACTGCTGAATGACACCCGAGATGAGGTCGCCCTTCTTGTGGCTGAACTCCCCCATGATCTTTTCGTCATCGAGTGCGCGGATGCTCTGGAACAGCACGCGCTTGGCTTCGGCGACGGCGATGTAGCCGAAATCGGACGTGTCGACGACCTCTTCGCCGGTGCGTTCGTTCTCGTCGTTGTAAACAGGCGCAAAAATCGTGATGTCCCCCGACTTGCGGTCGAGGCTGACGCGGGCGCGAGGGCGCCCCAGCTCGTCTTCCAACTTGACGGCGGTCGGCTTGTAGTCGACGTCGTTCGGGATCGGGGTGATGTGCTTGATGTAGGCGCGGACGACGGCGTCTTCGACAATCGTGGCGAGTTCCTCGAACGGAATCTCTTTTTCGACCTCAACGTCCCGCAATTGCTTGATATCGATGTGCATGAGCGCACCCCCTATTCAGTTCTGCCCTAACTTACCGCACGATACTGCGACCGAGCCACGCGAGGGCTTCCGTCGCGGGAATTTCGTTTCGTTCGCCCGAACGACGATCCCAGACCTCGACGACGCCATCGGCCGCACCGCGACCCGCGATGACGATGTACGGAACGCCAATGAGTTCGGCGTCACCGAACTTGACTCCGGGTGAAACCTTGGGGCGATCGTCCAACAACGTTTCGTACCCGCCGGTCTCGAATTCGGCGGCGAGGCCTTCGGCGAGCGTCAACGCCTCGTCGTCTTTACCGGTCGCCACCACGTGCACGTGGTACGGCGCGACCTCAATCGGCCAGATGAGTCCGCGGTCGTCGTTGTTCGTTTCGGCGATGACCGCAAGGATTCGCGTGACGCCAATGCCGTACGACCCCATCGTTACGGTGACGAGCTTGCCGTTCTCGTCGAGGACCTTGAGTTCCAGTGCTTCTGCGTATTTACGCCCGAGTTGGAAGACGTGACCGATTTCCATGCCGCGCGCGGAATGAATCGGACCGGATCCGTCCGGTGCAGGGTCGCCGTCGCGGACCTCGGCGATGTCGGCAACTCCGTCGGCGGTGAAATCACGACCCGCAACGAGGTTGAACACGTGCTTCTGGTCTTCGTTGGCTCCGGTCACCCAGGATGTTCCGTCGACGACGCGGGGGTCGAGGAGGAATCGAACCTTGGCGGTTGCAGTCGTCCCCAGAACCGCGCCCTTCGTGGACCACGGGCCGATGTACCCCTTGACGAGAGCCTTGTTTTTGGCGAAGTCCGCGTCGGTCGCCGCTTCGACGGTTGCCGGGGCGAAGGTGGCTTCCGCGCGCTTCATGTCGACCTCGCGGTCACCAGGAAGTCCGACAACCACGAGTTCCCTCGTTCCGTCGAGGTTCGTCAACGCCAGCACGACGTTCTTCAGTGTGTCTGCCGCGGCCCACGGGCGATCGGTGCGCGGATGCGTGTCGTTCGCGAGGGCAACGAGCGTCTCGATTGTTGGAGTGTTCGGTGAATCAAAAACGGTCGCGGCGGGCTGCCCGTCGAACGGGATTGAATCCGGGACGGGCGTGCGATACGCCTCGACGTTCGCTGCGTAACCGCCCGCGCTCTGGACGAACGTGTCTTCGCCGATCGGGGTGGGGTGCAGGAATTCCTCCGACTTGCTTCCGCCCATCGCCCCAGCGTCCGCCGACACAATCACATAGTCGAGCCCGAGGCGCGTGAAGATTCGCTCATAGGCGTCGCGCTGCGACTGATACGACACATCGAGGCCCTCGTCGGTGTAGTCAAACGAATAGGCGTCCTTCATCGAAAACTCGCGACCCCGCAAGAGTCCGGCGCGGGGTCGGGCCTCGTCGCGGTACTTGTCCTGAATTTGATAAATCGTGAGCGGCAAGTCCTTGTACGAGTTGTACAGGTCCTTCACCAAGAGCGTGAACACTTCTTCGTGGGTTGGCGCGAGCAAATAGTCCGAGTCCTTGCGGTCCTTGAGGCGGAAAATGCCATCGCCATATTCGGTCCAGCGGCCCGTGACCTCGTAGGGCTCGCGCGGAAGCAGCGCGGGAAAGTGAACGTGTTGAGCTCCGGCGCGTTCCATCTCGTCGTGAATGACCTGCTCGACCTTGCGGCGAACGCGAAGCCCGAGCGGCAGCCACGCGAAAATTCCCGGAGCCTGACGACGGATGTACCCGGCGCGAACGAGAAGACGATGCGACGTCACTTCGGCGTCGGACGGGTCCTCGCGCAACGTGCGCACAAAGAGCTGAGAAAGTCGGGTCACCACGTGAGCCAGCCTATCGCGTGGCGGTAATTCGCCCCGCGCCCTCGCCCTGCCTCGCCGCTCACCGCGCCCTCGCCGCGCCTCCCTCTCGTTTTTGGAAACGCGAAGGTTCAGTTTTGAAGTTTGTGGAAACCAAACAGGCATCGGGCTGCAAGGTTGGGCGAAAACGACGATTTGGTTTCCAAAAAACTGGGGAACCGCCTAATTGGTTTCCAAAAACGTATTGACGGGGTGGAGATTGAGATGGCAAGGGAAATCCGCCAGACACGAGGACCCACCGGACATGGAAACCCACTGGACCCGCCAACAGGGGCAAACGGGAACCTAGCCGTGACCCCTAAGCGGAGGTGGTGACGACGGGAGAGCCGGTTTCGCTCGCCGGCATTTCCGCAGCGAGGCGGTTGGCCTCTTCGATGAGGGTCGCGACGATTTCGGACTCGGGAACGGTCTTGATGACCTCGCCCTTGACAAAGATCTGACCGCGGCCGTTACCCGAGGCGACACCGAGATCGGCTTCGCGCGCCTCGCCCGGACCGTTGACGACACAGCCCATGACGGCGACGCGCAACGGCACGGTCATTCCTTCGAGCCCCTTCGTGACGTCCTCGGCGAGCGTGTACACGTCAACCTGGGCACGGCCACACGAGGGGCAGGACACGATTTCGAGTTTGCGTTCGCGCAGGTTCAGCGACTCGAGAATCTTGAGTCCGACCTTCACCTCTTCGGCGGGTGGTGCCGACAGCGAGACGCGAATCGTGTCGCCAATTCCCTCGCCGAGCAGAATTCCGAAGGCCGTCGACGACTTGATGGTTCCCTGGAAAGCGGGGCCGGCCTCGGTTACGCCGAGGTGAAGTGGCCAGTCGCCACGCTCCGCGAGCTGACGATAGGCCTTGACCATGACGACGGGGTCGTTGTGCTTGACCGAAATCTTGAAATCGTGAAAATCGTGTTCCTCAAAGAGGCTCGCCTCCCACACAGCGCTCTCGACAAGTGCCTCGGGGGTCGGACGACCGTACTTCTGTAAGAGGCGCGGATCGAGCGAACCGGCATTGACACCGATTCGAAGGCTGACGCCCGCCGCCTTGGCCGCCTTGGCGATTTCTCCGACCTTGTCGTCGAACGCCTTGATGTTCCCGGGGTTGACGCGAACGGCGGCGCACCCCGCGTCGATAGCTTGGAAGACGTATTTCGGCTGGAAGTGAATGTCGGCGATGACCGGAATCTGGCTCTTCTTGGCGATGATGTGAAGAACATCGGCGTCGTCTTGCGTGGGGACGGCGACGCGAACAATGTCGCAACCCGACGCCGTCAACTCGGCGATCTGCTGAAGAGTCCCGTTGATATCGGTCGTCTTGGTCGTCGTCATCGATTGGACGGACACCTGAGCGTCACCACCGACGAGGACCTTTCCGACCTTGATCTGACGCGACTTACGACGGGGGGCAAGCGTCTCGACGACGCGGGGAAGTCCAATATTTACGGCCACGGGTAAATCGTACTCCGCTAGAGCCCTAGGGTTATCGGCTTGACGATGTCGGCGTAAATCAGCAGCGCGCTCATCGCCATGAGTACGACAGTGATGACAATCGTGAACGGAACGAGTCGCGCCGAGTCGACCGGGCCCGGCTCGGGTCGACCCCGAAGACGCGCAAACGTAATGCGGATTCCCTGCCACAGCGCAACGAGAATGTGGCCGCCATCGAGCGGAAGCAGCGGGATGAGGTTGAAGACGAACAGCGCGATGTTGAGGCTCGCGAGGATTCCGATGAGTGCCGCGATGCGATCGGTGAGTTGCAACTGGTCAGTTGAGGCGATGTCGCCGGCGATCCGGCCTACCCCGATGACACTGACGGGGCCGTTCGGGTCACGGTCGCCCGAACCGAACGCCGCATTCCACACCTGGGTCATGCGGTTCGGCAAATCGATAATGAGTGTTCCGACCTGAGCGATATTTTCGCCCATGGCGGACATCGCGACGACCGGCGACTGCTGTTGTCGGGCCGAGGTCGGGCCAATGCCAATGAAACCAACGGTGGCCGTTGTCGGTTTTCCGTCGGGACCAAGAATGGGATTCCCCGCTGCATCGAACGCATACCGAAGGGCGGCAATCGGCGTCAC
>CANGCU010000117.1 GCA_947452355.1 Microbacteriaceae bacterium
GCTTCGAGCGGACGTCGAAGAAGCCGCAGACGTCTGCCCCATGCAGGCAATTTTCATCACAGACTGACTCACCCAACAATCCGAAGGACGAAGGAGTCCACCATGGTTCACACATCTCTTGTCAGCGCACTGACGGATAACGACGCGTTCGCCCGCCACCGGGAGTCGAACATGCGCGCGGAGGTCATCAAGGACCTCGAACAGAAAATCGCCGCGTCCGGCGTCGAGTTCATCTATTACATGCTCCCGACAATCGGGGCAAAGGTTGTCGCCAAGATGGTCCCAGCCCGACACCTCAAGCGAAACCTCGAAAAGGGAATCGCCCTGCACCGGACCGCGGTGGCTGACCTTCAGTCCGACCGTGCGGGCAACCTCATCGGCGGCGGAATCGGCGCGCGCGAAATGATTGCGCTTCCCGACCCCGAGACCTTTGTCGTCCTGCCGTGGGACCGGTCGGTCGCGCGCATGCTGTGCCTCGCATATGAACCTCTTCATTTTGCCGAGGTCGGTGGCCGCCCCTTGTCGACGGACTCTCGCGGGTTGCTCATCCGCGCACACCACGACTTCACCGAGCGAACGGGCTACGAGGTTCGAAGCGGGACGGAACCCGAAATGATCTGGGCGGGACCCGGACTTGAGGTCATTAAGAAGGAGGGTGCGAGTCCCGCGTATCAGGTCGAAAACCTTGAGCGCATGCGCCCCATCTACAAGCAGGTCGTTCGATACGCCCAGGAATTTGGGTTGGACATGATCGAGGGTGACTACGAGGACGACGGGCAGTTGGAACTCAACTGGATGTATGACCGCGTTGAAGTTACCGCGGACCGACTGGTCACGTATCGCCAGATCTGTAAGCAGGTTGCGCGCGAACAGGGTGTGACGGCGACGTTCATGCCCAAACCGTTCAACGGCATTATGGGTAACGGTTGCCACCACAACCTGTCGCTGTGGAAGGACGGTGCGAACGCGTGCATCGAGCCGGGAAACACCGAGATCCACCTCTCGGAGGTCGGTCGCTGGGCGGTCGGTGGCATGCTCACCCACGCCGCCGACTCGACCGCGATCATGGCGAGCACCGTGAACTCCTACAAACGCTTCTGGGATGCTGGACAGTTCGCGCCGAGCTCGCCGAGTTGGGGACTTGACTCGCGGGCGGGCATGGTTCGTATCTCGTCGATTGGGCGCATGGAATACCGACAGCCCGACTCGAGCGTCAACCCGTACCTTTCCCACACGGCGCTGCTCGCCTCGATTGAGGACGGGCTCACACGCAAAATCAATTCGGGGGATCCCCTCACCGACAAGAACGCCAAGGTCGAGACCTTCGACGTGATGCCCATGACTCTCGGCGACGCCGTTGCGCAGTTCGAGCGGAGCGACCTGATGAAGAAGGCGTTCCCCACCGAGTTGCGGGACATCTTCATCGAGTTGAAGAAAGACGAATGGGCTCGGTACTGCGGTGTCATCACTGAATGGGAATTCGCCCAGTACTGGGAGACCCTCCCGTGAGTCGGCCGCTGCGACTTGCGTGCATCGACACCGACGCGCCACCGCTGTTCGACAAGAGCCCAGACGGAATTCGTCGGACCGGGTATGAACCGGCCGCAGCCGAACTCGTCGCCTCGGTGATGGGCCGAGACATCGAATGGCTCATCACGGGCTGGGACAACATGATTCCGATGGTTCAGCGCGGTGAGGCCGACGCGGTGTGGTGCGGTCAGGGGATGATTCCCGAGCGAATCGCTCTGGTTGACTTCACACAGCCATACGCAATCTTCAACGAGACGACGCTCGTGCGTGCTGATGACCCCGCCCGTTCACACACCACCATGAACGGATACAAAGTGGGAGCAATTGCGGGAAGCGCCAACCTCAAGGTGGCTCAAACAATCGTCGGAGCGGAGATCGTCGAGTTTACCGGCCCGAGTGTCTTCGAAGACATGATCGCGGCACTTCGGTCCGGTGAGGTCGACGCCTTTGTCGATGATGACGTGGTGATGATTCCGCTCGCTGAAAAGGATCCTGATTTCGTTGTGGCCTTCACCGCGGAGACGCGTAACCCGTGGGGTGTCGGCGTCCAGAAGGGGAACGTCGAGTTGCTCGCCGAACTCAACAGTGCGTTGGATGCGGTTATTGCCGATGGGCGACTGGAACGGGTGTGGAGCACGTGGATGCCCGATTTACCGTTCCCTCTGAAAGACTAGGAATCATGAGCCGCCCCATTACTGTGTCCGATGTCATGCCGGATTCCAACGCGACACTTCCCGACGATGCGCCGACCGTGGCGGTCGTTGTGTCCTTGAACATCCCGCAGATGACGGACGAGGTTGCGGGGTTGGTGGCACGATTCACACGCGTCGCACTCACCGAGCTCAATGATGTTGGAGCGCGTGTTGTGTTACTAGATGCGAGCAAGGCACCGTTGGATCCGGTGTCCATCGCGGATTCTGCCGACGGCGTGCTGTTCCTCGGTGGTGGTGATGTCGACGCAACAATTTACGGCCACACCGATCCCGTCAACCACGAATACGGCGTCGATCGCGCCGCCGATGACTATTCGATCGAGATCATTAACTCGACAATTGAACGAGACGCGCCCTTGCTGTGTATCTGTCGTGGATCCCAGTTGCTCAACGTTGCGTTGGGCGGCGACCTCATTCCGGATATCGAAAACTACCACCCGCATCGTGGTGGATCGGGTGACCCAATGTTTAAAGACGAACAGGTGATTCTTGAGCCGGGAAGCACCATTCACCAGATCCTCGGGCGTGACCGACTTGCCGTACGTTCGGGACATCACCAAGCGGTGAACCGCCTCGGTGCGGGCCTCGTTGTTTCCGCTCGAGCCGAGGACGGCATCATCGAGGGAACCGAGTTGCCGTCGGCGACGTGGGTGGTTGGTGTTCAGTGGCACCCGGAGGACGACGATGGTTCCGCGAGTGACCGCCGTGCGCTATTCACCGCGTTTGTTGACCAGACTCGACAGGTACGCGCCGCTCGTTAGAGATTGTTCTTGGGTGATGCGACCAGGTGTAACCCCAGATCGACCCCGGGAAGTTCAACCCGTTGTCCGCCGGCGGGTAATTCCGTCACGGGATTTCCCACTAGGAACCGACCAGAGTTTCCCGCGACTACGCGGGTCATTTTTGACACGAGCGCCGCATCGGTGGGAATCGTTCGAAGAATTGGCATGACCACTGTTTCCAAGGCGCTGACCTCGATGTCGCACCCGGCGGTGCCGATGAGCGTCCCATTCACTGACAACGGAACCATGCAGGTCAGGATGTACTGGTCCAGACCCGCATAGTCGAGATAAGGCCCCTGTATCGCGGGTCGTCCCGTCGCCACGACATCCGCGTACCAGTCGAGCGTCACGAAATCATAAAACCCAGCGAAATCGGGCGAGAGATTGAAGACAATCCGATTGGTCAATCCCGCGGCGTCGCGTCGCCACCATTCAATCGATCCGCGATCTGTTCCCGCCAACCCGGGTGCAATCACAATTCCGGCGGCTTCGGGAAGCGAGTGGCGCGCCAAAAATGTTTCGGCCGCTGGTCGAATGGCCCGAAGGTTCTTCTCCGTGAATTCGAGTTTGCCGCCGCGCGCGCCCTGTAATTCGCGTTCGCAGGATTCGGCCATTGTGGCAAGGTCGTCATAGATTTCGGTGAACCATGCGCCGATCGTGGCGCCCGCGGCACGCAATTCCGTGTCAAATGTGGTCACGCTTGTCCTCCGACTGGATAGAGCATGTCGAGTCGCGCAGCAACGAGGCGGTAGAAGTCGCTCGACAAATGTTCGCGTATGGTCGCGTGAGCAGCGTCAACATCGTGACGCCGAAGTGCGTCCACAATGCTGAGGTGGTCGTTCAGCGTTCGTTCCCTATCCGTCTCGACGTCGAGAACCGACCACATGATTTCCACGGATTCGGTCAGGAGCCGCATTTGCGTCGCCATGAGGCGTTCGGATTGCGCGAATACGGCGATTTCAATTTGAAAGCGACTGTCTGCTCGTAGGCAGGCCGTTGTGGTCGTCGCCTCGCGCATCATTTCGGCAATGCGCTCAAGGCGGTCACAATCCTGCGGAAGAGCGCGTTCAGCGGCGAGACTGATCGCCGCCATGCCGGTCGCCACATGTTCGTCCGCCAGATCTCGAAGGTCGGCCATCGACATCGCACACAGTCGCTGGTGGAAGACCTCGGGTGCGGTGTGCGGCGTACCGATGATGAAGGTTCCCCCGCTTCGGCCTCGTCGAGTTTCGATGATGCCGTAGTCGCGCAAGGTTTGAAGCGCGTCTCGCACGGTTGCGGTCGCAACGCCGAACATCGTGGTGAGTTGGTTCTCGACGGGAAGTTGATCCCCGTGCCGCAAGAGGCCCAGA
>CANGCU010000118.1 GCA_947452355.1 Microbacteriaceae bacterium
AGTAATCAACGAAGCCCTCGTCATCGCGGAGCGTGTCGGGAGCGGGCACCGGAATGATGTCGAAGCCCTCGGCTTCCAACAGCGTGCGAACCTGCTGTGAAACCGCGAAATCGGGGTGTTCGGGATTTCTCTGATCGTGGTACAAAATCGTCGTCGGGTTGCAAAACGTCGCGACGATATCGATGTGGCCGCGCGTACCGAACTCGTCGTAGTCCCTTGTCAGTCCGCGCGACACCCACACGACTCGCGTTGCTCCGAGGGTGTCAAACAGTTCGCGTTCGACCTCGTCGCGAGTCCACCCAGGATTTCGGCCCGGATCCAGTTGCACGGTTTCCGTCACGATCACGATGCCGTCACCGTTGGTGTGAATTCCGCCGCCCTCATTCGTGAGCGACGACGAGATAGCCGGAGTATTCGCCGCCCCCATCACAATTCGAGCGATCTCGGCGTCGTTCTCCCAGGTTGCCCACGACTGTGCGCCCCAACCGTTGAATATCCAATCAACTCCGAGAACCGCGTCGTTCGATCCCTTAACAAAAGTCGGGCCCATGTCGCGCATCCACGCATCGTCGAGTTTCGCCTCGACAATGGTGACCCGTTCGTCTAGCCATTCGCGGGCGACGGCCACGGCAGAGGGATCGACAACCATCGTCACGGGTTCGTGTTTCACAATCGCGTTTGCGACGGTCGCCCAGGCGCCGCGCGCTTCCGCGACATCCTCATCCGTATCCCCGAGGGTGTAGCCGGCTGACGGCCACGCCATCCAGGTTCGATCGTGACGTTCCCACTCTGCTGGCCAGCGGTTTGTCATCGCTCGACCTTCAGGCTGTCGACAAGTTCCACGAGGATGTCGATGGTGGTGCGCGGGTTGACAATTGCGAATCGTAGAACTGGTTCGCCCTTGAACTTTGACGGGAAACAGGCCGCCTTTCCGGACTCCCATAAGTCGTCACTCCACGCGCTGTAATCCTCTTGAGTCCAACCCTTTCGTCGGAAGACAACGACGGACAGCATCGGGTCGCGAACAAGTTCGAGGTGCTCGCTGTCGCGAATTACCTGTGCGATGTCGCGCGCGACCGTGTTGTTCGACTCAATCGCTTCCCGATATGCGCCAACTCCGTGCGTCGCGAGCGAGAACCAGAGTGGCAATCCGCGCGCGCGACGAGAGAGGTGTACTGCGAAGTCGGACGGATTCCATTCGTCGGTGTCGGTCAAGACATCGAGATACGACGCGTGCTGGGTGTGTGCCGCGCGGGCAATCGACGGGTTTCGATAGATCAGTGCGCAGGAGTCATACGGGGCGTAGAGCCACTTGTGCGGATCGACGATGAATGAATCGACGCCGTCCATCCCCGCAAAGTGCGGCTTTGTCGACGGCGCAAACATTCCAGCGATTCCATATGCGCCATCGACGTGAACCCAGACATTGTGTTCTTTCGCTGTGGCGACGATGCTCGCGATGTCATCGACGATTCCGAAATTCGTGGTTCCACCGGTTGCGACGACCGCAAAGACGTCGCCCCAATTCCCACCGAGCGCGGCATCGACTTCGGGGCCGGACATTCGACCGGTGTCTCCGACCGGAACCTTGACGACATCGATATCCATCACACGAGCGACGTGAGCAACCGACGAGTGGGCCTCGTCGGAGGTCACTATGCGCCACCGCGTTGGTCGCTGCTGTCCGGCAGCGGCGAGCCGCTGTTCGGCGTCAAACCGAGCGGCGACGAGAGCGGACAGATTTCCGTTGGTACCGCCCGATACAAAAACTCCACCGGCGGTGGCGGGAAGCCCAGCCTCGGCAGCGAGAAATTTCAAGACCTCGTTCTCGGCGTAGACCGCACCCGCACCTTCAAGCCACGATCCACCAAAGATGCACGAGGCCGACACGACGAGGTCGAACAGGATCGACGCTTCGGTCGGCGCGACGGGAATGAACGAAACCATCGCGGGGTGATCGGTTGACATCGACGCAGGGGCAAGAATGTCACCGAACAGGCTCATCGCCTTGTCGCCACCGATTCCTTTTTCGGTCACGGTGTCGGGCATGAGCGCACGCAATTCGGCGTACGGCATCCCCTTGTCGAGCGGCGGCGGGTCTAATTGCATCCGGTCACGTGCGTAATCAAAAATACGTTCTCGCAACGCTGCCGTGGCGTCGTCGTGGATGTGCATGCGCAGGGGGTTGGACATCGTGCCTCCATCGTGGTGAACAGGAATACTGTACGACTTCGACGCGGAAAATGACAGACTGTTGCGTCAAATTCGCAGAAAATCGAACAAATGTCGCATCAAATCGCATCAGGCGCAAGAGAACACGGCAAATGATGTGTCGAACGGTGCAACGCGTGCGTTATCGATACGACACGGTGGCGAGTGCCGAACGCAACACCGCGCCTCTGCCGCCGACAAATTCACCGTCAATCGCGTCGCGGACTGCGTCCTGCACGGAAATCCATCGGATATCCAGAGCGTCTTGGCGCGGTTGGGCCTCCCCCGTTACCGGAACGACGAACACGAGCGATACCGCGTGCTGCCGTTCGTCCGTGAGCCTGCCGGGGAACGGGAAATATTCGGCGATAGTCGCGGGCACCACATTCGTTGGCAATCTCGGAAACGCCAATGGGCCGAGATCTTTTGCGAGGTTCCGGTTCAACGCGTCGCGAACGGTTTCCCCAAACTTCACGCGACCGGCGACGAGTGCCGAACGCATCTCCCCATATTCATCAACACGGATCAGCAAACCAACGTCCGTGACGAAACCGTCGTCGTCGAGTCGAACCGGGACGGCCTCGACATACAAGAGGGGAAGTCGACGCCGGATGCCCTCGAACTCCTCGTCCGAGAACCACGAGGGGTCGGGGGTTCGTACGTCGCTCATGTCTTCATTATTCCCTTGATGGCGGTGAACAGAGAGAACCCCGACCACGTCATAGTGATCGGGGTTCTCGAGGCTTCAGCTATTTACTGGCAGCTGTCACACTGCAGCAGGTCCATCGGGTCGACGGGAACCGCATAGCCGCCAACGCTGTCGTTGTCGAAGTCCATAGTTCCTCCTGAAGGTTTGCGGCTGGAGTGCCGTAGGGAAAACACTATATGTCGATAATGACAATCGTGTCATTTCACTATATCTTGTGTTTTCGGCGTGTCGAGATGAGTTTCTTTCGGACCTCGGACACCAATCGGGGGCAATCGACCACGTGATCCCGGAATCTGAATTTCTCCCGCGGCACCGTGAGGTGATAATGTCGCATGGTGCCTTCGTGGCACTCGCCCCGATAGCTCAGTGGTAGAGCACTTCCATGGTAAGGAAGGGGTCGTCAGTTCAATCCTGACTCGGGGCTCGACCTAAAAGGTTGCGGCGGGGTAGCTCAGGTGGTTAGAGCACACGGCTCATAATCGTGGTGTCGCGGGTTCGAGTCCCGCCCTCGCTACCAATTAGTTCCCTCTGGTGTGTTTTTTCAACCAGTCAAAGGGGTCGACCGCGACGCCGTCCACGATAATCCCGAGGTGGAGGTGGGCACCGGTAGTTGTACCCGTGTTTCCGACTCGGCCAACATAGTCTCCGACTGCGACCTCCTGGCCCATGTGAACGCCCGTGGAGTCGCGAACCATGTGTCCGTAGACGCTGTCAAATTTCAGACCGTTGATATCGTGGCGAATAACAACCCATTTACCGAGACCCCACATGTCGTCGTGGATTTCGACAACCTTGCCCGCGGCAATCGCGTAGAACGGGGTTCCATCGGCGGGGTCGAAATCGAGTCCGTCGTGGAACGACGAACAACCGAGACAGGGTGCGGCGCGACCACCAAACCCCGAAGAAATCGGAACCACGACCGGGAATGGCCAGCGAATATTGCCTGACGTGTTCACGGCGTACTGGTAGCCAGATGTCAGTCCGTAGGTCAACTTCAACAGATCGGCGTAGGTCGTCACCGAATATTCCGGAAGGGCGATCTGTTCGGCTTCCGCCCCAACGGAAGTCACCTTAGCGGACTGGTCGGCATTCTTCTTTTCCGCAGCCCATCCGGTGTTCGTTGCGTTGAATCCAGTCGCGGGGAGAGCGAGAACGGCAAGCAGGCCCCCGACAACGAGGACGACAAACGCACGCCCGAATCCGTTGCGGATTCGCTGTCCGCGCTTAGCCGATTTTGGCGCGCGGGGCGGACGACCCGCTTGTGCGGAAGCTTTCGCCCGCGCCTTCCGCTCGGCGCGCTGCCGGCGCTCGGCACCTTTGTGGCCGCGATCCGCATAACTCGTCGCGGCCGGTTGCCCCGGTTCGCTCACCGCCGCGGTGAGAA
>CANGCU010000119.1 GCA_947452355.1 Microbacteriaceae bacterium
ACTCGCGAAGCCATCGACCGTAGTCGTCGATGGACTGCACAGATGTGTCCCATGATTCACTCGAGCCAAACCCGGGTAGGTCGGGAATGAGGACGCGAAACTCAGAGAGAGCCCGTGCGATGAGATCGAGACCGTGGTGATCACCGCGATAGCCGTGGATCAAAATGACCGACGATGCATTCGACTTCGTTGCGGGATATTCCCACCAATGTGTCTCGACCCCGTCGATGTCGAGCTCGTGTTCGACCGCCTGTCGCGCCGGTAAAACCTCGGGATATGGATACGGCAACGTCACTCTCGTAGTTTAGGACGGCCCGCGACGCCCCCATACGACCTGGCGCGGAGTTCCTCGTTTCGTGACCGACCCACGAATAGGGTGAAGACATGAGCACATGGGAGCGACTGGGCGTTTTCGACCTTGAAACGACGGGACTCGACGTCACACAAAGCCGAATCGTCACCGCGTATATCGGGGTTCTTGATCAGAGTGGCGCCGTGATTGAGTCACACGAGTGGGTCGCTGATCCCGGCATCGAGATTCCCGCGGCAGCCGCAAACGTGCACGGCTTCACGACGGAACGCGCGCGTGCCGAAGGCCGGCCAGCCGGGGACGTTGTTCCCGAGGTGGTGGCTCGACTTCGCGCTCTTTTTGCGGAGGGAACGCCGGTTGTCGCCTACAACGCTTCCTATGATTTTTCGTTGCTTCACCATGACGCGATTCGAAACGGGGTTGAGCCTCTCCGCGAGCCCAAGCCAATTGTCGACCCGCTTGTTATTGACAAAAAGGTTGATACCTATCGAAAAGGATCACGGACACTCGTCGCCGCCTGCGATGTTTACGGGGTCGACCTCGGCGCGGCGGCACACGATTCTCGGGCCGATGCGGTCGCCGCGGGTCTCGTGTTCCAGGCAATTCGGGAGAAGTTTGGCCTCGCGCCCGAGATGCAATTGTCCCCCACAGAACTACATGACGCTCAGATCGATTGGGCAAAAGCCCAGGCGGAATCATTTGCTCGCTATCTGGCGCAAAAGGGTGAAACGTCTCGTCGCGCTGGTGACGGAGTGTGGCCCGTCTTCCGGGGCTGATACCGGTGCGGACATGACGAAGGCCACGCGATTCGCGTGGCCTTGTCTGTGAAGAATGGGAGTTACTGACCGAAGCCTTCGTAACGCTTGTTGAACTTCTCGACGCGACCGGCCGAGTCCATGATGCGCTGCTTACCCGTGTAGAACGGGTGCGATGCGCTCGAAATTTCAACATCGATCACGGGATACTCGACGCCGTCGAGAGAAACGGTCTTTTCCGACGTTGCCGTCGAACGGGTGAGGAACATTTCGCCACTAGCGAGGTCGCGGAACACGATCGGGGCGTAAGTGGGGTGAATTTCAGACTTCATGATGTCCTTTAGAGAGTGCAGGCGCGCAACTGCGCAACGCCCAAGTGTATCAGAACCACATCCATGCTACGAATCACCGCGAGCGGCGAACCGACCGGCGAATCGCGAGACAACAACAGGAATCCCGAATGCCGAACTTAACGTTTCCGAATCAATGACCGACCCGATGGGACCAGCCGCATGCACGCGACCGTCAGTGAGCACCAGTGCGTGGGTGAACCCGGGTGGAATTTCTTCAACATGATGAGTGACCATGAGGATGACGGGAGCGCTGGGCGAGGTCGCGTAATCACCGAGCAACTGAACAAGTTCCTCGCGCGACCCGAGGTCGAGGCTTGCGGCGGGTTCGTCCAACAACAGAATTTCCGGATCGGTCATGACCGCGCGAGCAATCATCGCTCGTTTTTGTTCACCGTCGCTGAGTGTGCCGAACGTCCGATCGGCAAGATGGTCGAGTTTCCACTCGGCGAGAACGCGACGCGCACGTTCTTCGTCTACGGTCTCGTACTGTTCATTCCAACGACCCGTGACCGCCCACGCAGCGGTCATGACGACGTTGACGACGGTTTCGGTTGCGGGGATTCGTCGGGCCAAGGCTGTCGACGCTAACCCCACTCGCGCTCGAAGTCCGAAGACGTCGACGTCCCCGAGCTGTTCGTCCAGGACCGTCACCACCCCGTCCGTCGGATGCTCCTGAGCGCCGGCCAACATCAACAGTGTTGTCTTCCCCGCGCCGTTTGGCCCAATGATGACCCAGCGCTCATCGTCATGGACAGTCCACGACACGTTGTCGAGAATCAGATTGCCCTCGCGAACAACGGACACATTGTGAAATTGAACGACGTCAGACATGGTGACTCAAGACTACGCACTATCAGTTCGCGATTCGGGCTATTCTGGGGGAAAGGTGCACCCACAGGGGCATCCGCGGCAATGAGGAGACGATGTGGCACGATTCATTGTTGTCTGCGATGTCGACTCGACACTGATTGAGAACGAGGTCATTGACCTTCTCGCTGAGGTCGCCGGCACCAGCAAAGAGGTTTCGGCCATCACCGCAAGGGCAATGCGTGGCGACCTCGATTTCACGGAATCACTCGTCAAACGTGTCGAAACATTGCGTGGCACGCCAGTAACTGCATTCAATACGGTGCTTGAACAGGTGAAGGTGACTCAAGGTGCTCTGGCGTTAGCGCAGTCAGTTCACGAGGCGGGCGGTTTTATGATCGCGGTTTCGGGTGGTTTTCACGAGATTGTCGATCCCATTGCGACGCAACTTGGTCTCGACGCGTGGACTGCGAATCGTCTCGAAATACTTGATGGGGTTTTTACCGGACGCCTGTACGGACCCATTATCGATGCGGCGGCAAAGGCGAATTATCTGAGCGCGTTTGCCAAGTCGAAGCGAATTCCCTTGACCCACACCATCGCCGTCGGGGACGGCGCGAACGACCTCGCCATGATGTCAATGGCGGGGCTGTCTGTGGCCTTTTGTGCCAAGCCGGTTGTCCGAGAAGCCGCCTCGGTGCACATCGATGAACGAGACCTGTCCCTTGTCGCGAGCTATTTTGGCCGTAGTGCGATGTAATCGCGGTTAGTGACCCATTCCTAAACCGCCATCGACCGGGATGACCGCACCGGAAATGTAGGCCGCGTCGTCAGAGGCGAGCCACGCAACAACCGCCGCAACTTCGGACGGGGTCGCGAATCGCCCGGCGGGGATGTTCCGCTTGTATTCGGCTTGCTGTTCCGCAGGAAGCGCCGCTGTCATGTCCGTTTCGATGAAACCGGGTGCGACGACGTTCGCCGTGATTCCGCGCGACCCTAGTTCCCGGGTTATCGAGCGTGCGAATCCGACGAGAGCGCTCTTTGACGATGAGTAGTTAACCTGTCCGGCCCCGCCGAAAAGACCGACGACCGACGAGATGAAGATGACGCGACCAAAGCGTTGTTTGATCATCGAGGTGATCCCGCGTTTAACGACCCGGAACGACCCGGTCAGGTTGGTGTCAATCACGGATTCAAAATCGTCATCGGACATGCGCATGAGCAGAGTGTCCTTGGTGATGCCGGCATTGGCGACCAGTACCTCTATTGGCCCCAATTTCTCCTCGACGGCCGCGATGGCGCTGGTCAACGAGTCACCGTCGGTCACGTCGGCGATGACGGTGAGGGTTCCCGCGGGTCCCTCGCCGCTGCGAGCCGTCACCGCGACGCGGTGACCCAATTCCACAAATTTTTCGGCGATGGCATAACCGATTCCACGGTTACCCCCGGTGATAAGAACTGTGCGAACTGTCGTCATAAAGACCAGCGTAGTGGCGGGCGTACACTGGAGCCATGTCGCCCGTGACTCCATCTCTTACATCGCTCCCGGTGTCGCCGACGGAAGAACGCCAGTCGCGATTGGGGCAGTACTTGTTGGCAATGGTGTTGCGGCTCGTCTGTCTCTTTCTGTGTTTTATTACGCCCGGATGGTGGATCTTGTTGCCCGTCACGGGTGTCATCGTTTTGCCACTGATTGCAGTCGGTCTAGCGAATGTCGTCAATTCGAACAAGTCTCGGACCGTCCAAACACGCGAGTCAAACGTTCCGAGTCTGACGAGTTTCGTTCCGTGAACCCGTGGCGTCTCGCCCTTTCGCGACGCTGGCTCGGCATACTCGGCACAACCGTGTTGTTCGCCATCGCGTGCGTCGGGCTTGGCCAGTGGCAGTTCGCTCGACGAGCTGAAGCGCAGGCGGCAATCGCGCTGCTCAACGCAAACTACGAGCGGCCCGTCGTTGATCTGGATGTCGAAGTCCCCAGCGTGACGGACGCGTCGCCTGGAGACAAATGGAGAACCGTTCGCATCACGGGAACGTATCTGATGGATTCCGTCACGTAT
>CANGCU010000120.1 GCA_947452355.1 Microbacteriaceae bacterium
CCGTTTTACGTAGGACGAAGATGACGACCAAGAGAACCGCAACAGCAAAGAACACTGAATTGGGAATTCCGGAGGTCGAGCCGCTGACGATAGACAACAACAGAGCCGTCGTCATGCGGGGGATGCCTTGCGTGATCAACATCACGAAGCCAAACAGCAACGAGTTGGTTCCAAGGGTCGCAATGATCGGGTTGAGCTTTAAGAAGCCGATCAAGAAACCATTGAAAACACCAATTGCGATGGCCGCAAGGAGGGAAATAATCACCGCGGGCAGCAGTTGGCTGTCTTCCAATTCGGGAAGTGCCGAAACGATGACCGCCGCGAGCGAGACCGATCCGGGGACAGAAAGGTCGATGCCGGCTTGCTGAATAACCAGCATCTGGCCGAGTCCAACAATCGCCAGGATCGCGGCAAACGGAATCATGCTCCCCAACGGGCCAGGGGAAACACTCGTGGGCGCAACAATGGCACTGAGCACAAACAAGACAACAGTCGATACCAGTACGGTCAATAGACCTTTTGATACCTGAAAGCGTGGACCCTTCGACAGGACCACTGCACTTCTTTGTGCCATCTGAACTCCTTGGAACCGTGTATTCAGTTCTGTAAGACTGAACATGTGTTGCGTCCTACTTTATGGAACAAACCTAGCAGTTGGAAACATTTTCGATAACGATTAAGCGACACTTGCTCTTCAATGGCTGATTTCTCGAGGAAAGTCCTCGGTTTGTGCCCGTTTCCCTCTCACTTTCGGCCAAGCCAACAGATCAGAGAATGGTGTTGAGGATTGTTGTTTTTCGCCGGGCGAAAAATCGGCAATTGCTGGTATTGTTCATCTCAAGTGAACAGCCGTATGAAATGGAGATGCTAACAAATGACCAGCAATTCATCCCGTAGAGCACTCGTTGTGGGAGTGACTGGAATCTCAGGTCAAGTAATTGCCACCCAGCTGATGGACGCTGGCTGGGAAGTGCACGGACTATCCCGCCGAACCGAAGGCCTCCCGGCCGGAGTTCATCACATCAAAGCCGATCTGTTGAACGCCGATGAGGTCAAGGCGGCTCTTTCCGGACTCAAGCCGGAAATCGTTTTCATGACCGCCTGGATCAAAAAGGATTCGGAAGCCGAAAACATCGAAGTTAATGGCGCCACGATACGCAATCTGCTCGCTGGGTTGAAGCCCGACGGAGGGGTTCGCCACGTCGCACTTCAGACCGGTTTGAAGCACTACCTGGGACCGTTTGACAACTATGCGAACGCGGTAATGGCCGAAACGCCGTTCCACGAGGACGAACCGCGCCTTGACGTTCCCAACTTCTACTACACGCAAGAGGACGAACTGTTCGCTGCGGCGAAAGACCAGGGATTCACTTGGAGCGTTCACCGTTCGCACACCATTTTTGGGTACGCGGTCGACAACGCAATGAACATGGTCTTGACGCTGTCGGTTTATGCAGAAATTCAGAAGGCTTTGGGGAAGCCTTTCATTTACCCCGGGTCGACCCAGTCGTGGAACGGCGTGGTGGACGTCACCGACGCCGACCTCCTTGGTGAGCAGCTCGTGTGGGCGGCGACTCACAAGGAAGGCGAAAACCAAGCGTTCAACATCGCAAACGGAGACACGTTCCGCTGGCGTTGGATGTGGCCACAAATCGCCGAGCACTTCGGTCTTCCCTACGAAGGACCGAAGGAATCGCACTTCCAGCCACTCGAAGAACAAATGAAAGACGCCGCTCCGGTGTGGGAAGAAATCGCGAAGAAGCACAACCTTGCGGTTTCCGACGTGACCAAACTGGCGTCATGGTGGCACAGCGACAGTGACCTTGGGCGTCAGATCGAGTGCTTCACGGATATGACGAAGTCGCGCGAGGCGGGCTTCCTGAACTTCCGGTCAAGCCCCAAGAGCTTCTTCTCGAACGTTGAGGCTTACCGTAAGGCGAACATCCTTCCACGTTAAACAGCAGCACTCTCTTCCGAAAATAAAAGGTGGGGCCGCCCGAAAGGACAGCCCCACCTTTTATGTTGTCTAGAGGCTTGCGTTCAGTTCGATGTGAGCCTTGATGTTGTTCATCGGGTGCTGTGCGGCATCGACCGCGCCGAGAGCGTCATCAATCCCGAAGCGAGCGGTGACCAGCGGCGAAAGATCGATGTTCTTCGTCGACATGAAGCGAATCGTTTCTTCCCACACACCAGGGGAACCGATTGATCCGGTGATCGTGAGTTCTTTCGATTGGATCAGCCCGAGCTGCGCGGGGGCCGACTTGCCGACATCAATACCGATGTAGGCGATTCGACCCTTGAAGCCCGCGAGTTCCAGTGCCGTTGCCATGACGTCGGGGCGACCCGTTGCCTCGACCACGACGTTGGCACCGCGACCATCCGTGTCTTTGTCCAGCACCGCTTTGATCTCGTCCGGAGTGCACACGATGTCGGCACCGAGTTCGCGAGCGGCCTTCTGGCGGAAATCGACGGGTTCTACAACAATCGTCCGCGCGCCCAACGCCTTCGACGCTGCGGTTACGGCAAGTCCAATGGGGCCAGCACCGAGCACCACGAGGGTGTCGCTCGCGTTCACGTTTCCGACTCGCATCAACGCGTAATACGCAACGCTGAACGGTTCAACGAGCGCCCCGTTGTTCCACGAAATGTTGGTGGGAATCTTGTGGAGCCACGATGCCTTCGTGATGAAGAATTCCGCTGCGGCGCCACTGATGGAAAAGCCGAAGTGATCGTCACCGATGACACAGTCACCAACGACGTGGTCGCCCTTCGCGAAATTCGTAACCTTCGCACCGACCTTCATCACTTCGCCCGACCATTCGTGCCCGGGAATGATGGGGTAGCTGAACGGAATGATGTAGCGACCTTCCAGCAATTCGATGTCAGAGTGGCAGACACCAACGGCTCGAGAGGCGATAAGAACCTCGTCGTCCGCGATGTCGGGAATCGAGAGTTCGTTGACTTCAGCCTTACCTTCTGAAACAAACTGTAGAGCTTTCATGATCAGTGTCCTCTCACTAGCACTTTGGTTTCGGTACCGGTCGGAGAGACCAGTTCTTCAAAGCCCTTCGTCACGATGTCGTCCATGTTGATCGTCGAGCTAACAACCTTCTCAACCTGCAGGCCGCGGCGTCCGATCAGGTCGATGATTCGAGGCCAGTCGGTAACTGGGTAGCACCAGGTTCCCGTGTAGGTGATTTCGCGTTCGGACAGTTCCATCGGCTCGAGGGACGCGGGCTTGGTGTGCAAACCGGTCTGAACAACGTAGCCGCCCGAACGAACGGCTTTGATTGCCGTCTGCAGTGCGCGTTCGTTTCCCGAACATTCGATCACCGCGTCGACGCCGATTCCGCCCGTTGCGTCCTTCATCGTGGCAATGACGTCGTCCTTGGTCGGGTCGAGCAGTGTTGCTACGCCGAGGTCGTTCATCATCTTCTGGCGGTTCGGGTTCAACTCGGAAATATAGACACGCGCGCCAAGATTCTCTGCGTAAATGGCGGCGAGTGCACCGATTGGGCCAGCACCGGTGATCAGAATGGTGTCGCCTGGTCGGACGTTTCCGCGATCAACGCCGTACGCGGCAACCGCGGTTGGTTCGACAAGAGCTCCGGCGATGTCCGAAACTTTGTCGTGCAACTTGAACACGTTCGCCGCGGGGACAACGGCTTGCTCCGCGATTCCGCCCCACTCGCAGCTCAGTCCGACGCACGCCATCGAGGTGCACAGGTGGTTGTCGCCGCGAGAGCAGAAGTAGCACACTCCGCAGGACAACAGGGGCATCACGGAAACGCGGTCGCCCACCCGCACGTTGGTGACCCCTTTGCCCAACTCCAAGACCTCGGCAGAGAATTCGTGACCGAGAATCTGCGGAAGGATCGACCCGTTCAATTTGTGGGGCTGTGACGGGATAACGATTGGCCCCATGGCGTATTCGTGCACATCGGTGCCACAGATTCCACACCAGAAGGGCTTGAGGCGAACCTCGCCGGCACCGACCGATTTCGGTTCGGCGACGTTTTCCACACGAATGTCTTTCGCCCCGTAAAAGATTGCAGCCTTCATTTTTTGCTCCTTTGTCTTTCTGTGTTCACAGCGATGGATCGAAAAGAACTTTGCCCTGAATCTTGCCAGTGCCCAGAAGTTCAAGTTGATTACTGATTTCCGCAAGCGGGTAGACACCCTCAATGAGTTCTTCCGCCAAGGGAGTCGTCGCCAAAATCTCGAGCGCCGGCCCCAAGTCCTGGTCGCACACGTGGGCCAGAG
>CANGCU010000121.1 GCA_947452355.1 Microbacteriaceae bacterium
AGGTGGAATTGCGGGTCGGCCTGCCCGAAGGATGTTTTGTTCAACCACTGCAATACCGTCGGCCACTGGTTGGCCGCAGCGAATGCCGCGAGAAATCCGACCACGATTGGGCCGATGTTCATGATGAATTTGCGCATCGGTTCGACCGCGTCGCGATACCGTTCTGCGCCTTCCGACAATCGGACGGTGAGCGGTCGAGTGCGATACGCGATGGTCATGCTGAGCCACATCGGTACGGCCATGAGGACAAAGGCGGCTACCCCGATTGATCCGAGCGCAATCCACTGGGTGTAGAGAACCTCGGCGAACCCGACCTGCTGGTACCACAAGACGTCGACCCAGACACCCGAGAAGGTGACAAATGCGGCGAGCAACGCGAGGACGACCGCGACGGTGATGATGAGCGGCGAACGTCGGCGAAGTGAAGAGGGAACGGTCACGGGCGGAACTCCTTTGTCAGGAAAAGTCTACCCGTGGTGATTAGAGGGTCAGCCGGCCGTGCAGTGCGGCAGCGCGGTCGTCCCCGAGTGCGTCGAAATCGCGCGCAATGCCGCGAGAGCGTCATCCAGAGTGGAGACGGACACCTCACGAAGACCGTCCGGGATGTGACCTACCAGGTCCGCACAATTGTCTTTGGGGACGAGCAGCCACGTCGCTCCGGAGTCTCGAGCGCCGTAGGCCTTTTGGACGATTCCACCAATCGGGCCCACGAGTCCGTCCGCGGTGATTTCACCCGTCCCGGCAACGTTGGCGCCTCCGTTGAGCGAACCCGGAGTGAGCGTGTCGATGATCCCGAGGGCGAACATCATTCCCGCGCTGGATCCACCGACATCCGAGAGCTTGATGTCAACCGAGAACGGAAAGCTGTACTTCCCGCCGCACAGAATTCCGATGACGGGAGTGGTGCCGTCTTCTTTCGAGGCGACAATCCCCACCGACAGTGTCGTTTCGATTCCCGCGCGATCGACCACCAGTTCGACGGAATGTCCGATACCGGCATCCTTAATCACGGCACGGAGGTCGGACACATTGTGAATCGGAACTCCGTTCGCCGACAGGATGACGTCGTCAACCTTGACGACATCGGCGGCGGGATACCCCTCCGTCGTTTCGGCAACGACAACCTTGGAATCAAAGGGAATGCCCTGATGCGTGAGCGCGGCGGCAACTGCCTCTCGTTGCGAGTTGTCCATTTGGACCTTCGCGGCAGCGACCGACGATGCGTGGGTCGTTCCCGCGGGGAACAACACGTCCATGGGAATGACTGCGGAGTCGGGACGCAGCCACGCCGACACGACTTCGAGCCACGACGGGTGCCCGTCGGGAGATCCGGACGCATACACCGTCAACATCGACAGTTCACCGGACGTCGGATACGTGGTCGCGCCCGTGACGGAAATAAACGGTGTTGCCTTTCCGTTCGAATCCTCCACCGAACCCAAGGTGTTATAGACCGGGCCGGGGGTTTCAATCACATAGGGCGCCGGAACCCAGGCGAGCGCGAGTGTTCCTGCCACGGCGAGTGACAACAGCCCAATTCCCCATCGCGCACGCAACGGACGAGCTCGTGGACGAGTGATTGTCTGGTCGTTTTCGGTCACGACATAAACACTAGGTCAAACTTCGAACGGGTACGGTTGACTCATGGCTGACGACACCCCCGAAGGGTTCGAAGAGATGCTGCGAAAGTTTCTCGAGAGCGGAGAACACTTCGACATCGCCGAGCTCGCCAAGGCCGCGGGACTTCCCGGAGACGCCGCCACCATCGAAAAGATGTTGTCGCAGCTGCAACAAGCGCTCTCGAACGGCAATGAGGGAATCACCGAACAGATGGTTCGCGACACCGCGACACGGGTGGCTAATTCCGACGCCGTGACGGTCGCCCCGTCAACAATCACGTCCGCTGATAACGCGCTGAATCTCGCCACGCTGTGGCTCGACGAAGCAACGGCAATCTCGCCGCTGACAACAACACCAACAACGATGACCCGAGCCGAGTGGTCGCGGTCAACAATCCCCGTGTGGATTCAGATTTCCGAGCCAGTGGCTCGGTCGATCTCGACAGCGGGCGAGCGCGCACTCGGCGACAGCATCCCTGAGGAGGAGTCTTCCGCAGCGGCCGGTGCGTTCGCCGCACTTCGTCGACTCGGTGGGACACTCTTTTCGTTGCAACTTGGTCAGATCATCGGCCAACTCTCCGGTGAAGTGTTGTCGGGAGGCGACATCGGCATTCCCCTACTTGACGGTTCTCTCGAACATGAACTTCGGGCGGTCCTCGTTCCACAGAATGTCGAAGCGTTCTCGGAGGGGCTCGATATTCCGTTGGACGACGTCATGTTGTATCTCGCGATTCGCGAAATCGCGCACGCACGACTGTTCAAACACTCCCGATGGCTCAAGCTCGGACTCATCGCCAGCATCACCGATTACGCAAACGGCATCGCAATCAACGCCGAAAGCATTCGCGACGCAATGCGGGATGTTGATTTGTCCGACGCCGAGGCACTGCGCCGCCTCGTCAGCGACGGCTCGCTCATTCCCCCAAAGTCTGACGAGCAACTGCTTGCACTCGGCCGAATCGAAACACTCTTGGCCTTGATCGAAGGATGGGTGGATGTCGTCGCCGATGCGGCGGCCCATCGACTTCCCAGCCGAAACGCCATCGCGGAAATGATTCGACGCAACCGCGCGGTGGGACGGCCCGGCGAAAAGGCACTTGCTGGACTCATCGGGCTGGATGCGCGGCCGCGGCGCCTTCGAGATGCTGCCGCGATGTGGAGGGCGGTCGATGCCGCGGTTACCCATGAGACGCGCGACGGACTGTGGGATCACCCCGACGTTTTGCCGACGAGCGCTGACATTGATGACCCGACCGAACTCGTCGCACGACTGACGGGGCCGAGCCCCGCACCAGACGCCATGGACGACGCGATTCGGAAACTGCTTGACGACGACGAGGCTGTGGACGGAGCCTGACCTGGCCCCCAGGGGCGTGAGAAGATGCCCTGATGTTCCACCGAATCGATCCGTCAATCCCCGTCGTGTGGCGCGATTCCGACACCGTCCAATTGGGGCTCGACCCCGAGGTGACGCGGTTAGGACCTCTCGATTTTGCGGGTGCACGCGGGGTCGCCGAACTGGTTCGCGGAACGAGCCTGAGTCGGCTGGCCTCGATTGTCGGCGGCGAGGACGCGGCTCGGCGACTGATTGCGTCGTGTGGTCCAGTGTTTGACCGCCCGCACCCCACAGTGCTACCGAGAACAGCCGTCATCGGAATCGCCCCGGCAACCGAGACCATCGCACACACGTGGGCGGGGGCATCGCAATCCATCACGGTCGCGGGCTCAAGTTCCGATGTTGATGCGTCGACGGTCGATTTTGTTCTACTCGTCAGCCATTTCGTGGTGTCCCCGATGGACATCCAGCCTTGGCTCAGCCGTGACATAACCCACTGCGCGATTGTGTTCGGTGAGTCGAGTGTTCGAGTTGGACCGGTTGTCCTGCCGGGTAAGACGGCGTGTATCCGCTGCATCGAACTCGCCCACATCGATAGTGATCCCGCGTGGTCTGCGGTCGCTCCACAGATGTGGCGACGACACGCCCCCGCGGACGTCGCGAGCCTTGCCGTCCACGCCGCCGCCGAATCACTCGGAATGTTTCCAATGGGCGGCGGGTATTCCGTGCGAATCGACCGCACGACGTTCACTCGAGCCGTTTCTCCTCACGCGGTACATCCGCGATGCGGATGTCGCGTTATTCCAGGTAGTCGGGAATGAAACGACTGCGGGTGCGAAGTGCGCCCGCCGCCGTGTTCCGTTGAGCCCAGCTCAGCGTCAAGGCCCGACCGGCACGCGTAAAGGCGACATACGCCAGTCGTCGCTCTTCATGAATCGGACCCTCTGCCATTGCATACGACAACGGGAACAGTCCCTCACTCATGCCGATGACAAAAACTGTGTCCCACTCGAGACCCTTGGCATTGTGGACGGTCGATAACGTCACCGCCGACACGGTGGGCTCAATTTCGTTGTCAGCGCGGCGCTTCAGTTCAGCCGAGAGATCGGCAACTGTGGATTCGGCAGGAAGCGATTCGGCAATCGCCGCCAACGTCGACATGATGTTCCACGAGTGCCGTTCGACGGGATTGGCCGGGGGTTTTGAAAGCCAGCCAAGATCCTCGCGGAGGAGGAGTGCCATGGTGTCACGGGCACTCGCATC
>CANGCU010000122.1 GCA_947452355.1 Microbacteriaceae bacterium
ACTCGGTGCCGGTGATGGCGGGTTCACACGGGGTCGTATCACCGGCGAGTGCGCGGGTGGCGACGCTCGTCGCCGCGAGTTCGGCATTTCGGAGCGCGGCGGTCACTCGCATGATTACGTTGGCTCCGCCGAGCCCACCGAGGGCGAGAATGACCACCGAACCCAATAACACGAGCGATGTCACGCTGCCCGACCCCCGTTCTATCGCGGCGCGCACTGCGTCACCGTCACATGCCCCATTAGCGGAAGTGGAGGTGGAAAGAGGGCATCGACGCACAACTCAGTTGCGCTACTGCGCGCCGACCAGTCCGCTAGGCCAACGATTCGTTTAGCCGCGGCGAGCCGCTCCGGTTCCGACTCACCCCGACTGATGTCCCGAGCGGTTTCGGCGGCCACCGAGGTCGCGGTCACGGCGTCCATTGCCCAGCGCACGGCACCAATGACAAGTCCCACGACAAGTAACAGCGCGGGAATGGCGATAGCGATTTCCGTTGTGACGAGTCCCCGGTCGTCACGAAACGATCGAGAGCGCACCGCTGATGAGATCCGTCAAGAGGTTCTGTACCGGGTTGCTTTTCAAGACAACGGCAAGCAAACCGGCGAAGCCCGCCGCCGCAACGGTGGCGATGGCGTATTCCGCCGTTGCCGCACCGCGTTCGTCCGATGTGGTTGCACAAGAGGTAAATGTAATGGTCATGTGCTCAGGATGCGCGAAAATTTCACCCACCGGCGGTGTGCCATCACGATCTGTTGATGGAACTCGTCGAGACACACCCATTGGGGATAAGGACCTGAACGGTGAGCGCCGATCGGAACGTCGCTGCGTGCAGGGTGAAGTCTGAGTCAACAGCATTCGTATGGTGTTCACACTGACCAGACATAACAGTTTGAAAACATTTCCTGCGCTAAATTCGAGTCCACCGCCCAGAGGCCAGTAATTGCGAGCATTTTCGAGATATTTTCTTCCCGGCGAGGGTAATCATGCCCGTTTTGGTGTGTTGGCGACATCCTGTTTGTTCATCTAGACTAAACACACTGCACAGCCCTCGTCGGGGGCGCCATGTCAAGGAGGACATGATGGGATCCAGAATGACTGGTCGCACCGTGATTATCACCGGTGGTGCATCAGGCATTGGCTTAGGTATCGCAACGGGCTTGGCCGCTGAGGGCGCACACGTCGCAGTCGCTGACCTCAATCTGGAATCCGCCCAATCGGCCGCCGACGCAATCACCCAATCGGGTGGCAGCGCGATTGCCGTGCACGTCGATGTCACTAGTCGCTCCTCGGTTGCGGCAGGAATCGAGAGCACGGTGAAGGCTTTCGGGAAATTGGATTGCTACTTCAACAACGCCGGATTCAACAAGCCGATGAAATTTCTCGACGTCACCGAAGAAAACTTTAACGCCATCATGAGCGTGAACGCCTTGGCCGTTTTCGTCGGCACGCAAGAAGCGGCGAAGCAGTTCATTCGGCAAGGTACTGGCGGAAAGGTTGTCAACACCGCATCGATTGCTGGTCGATCAGGTTTCCCCAGCTTTGCGCCATACAGTGCGTCGAAAGCCGCCGTCATTTCGATAACTCAAGCCGCAGCGCGCGCTCTCGCCGAACATAACATCACGGTTAATGCGTTCTCCCCCGGCGTGGTTCAGACACCGCTCTGGACGACGCTCGATAAAGATCTTGAAGAGATTGGCGAGGGCGATTCCGGTTTCGACTCGATGGCGGCCGGAATTCTGCGCGGCCGAGCGGCGCAACCGGAAGATATCGTCCCAACGGCGCTGTTCCTGGCCAGCAGCGATTCGGACTACGTAACAGGACAAACTATGGCAATAGACGGCGGAATGATTCTGGTCTAACCAGAACCTAGGTCTCAACGAAAGGCACATCATGACAACGGCAACATTCGGAACCAACCAGGTTGACTGGGAAAAGCGACTCGACTTTGACAAGCTTCGCGCAGACCGCCTGGTCAAACTGAAGGTTGAACTGGAGAAGTCCGATGTTGGAGCGCTTCTGGCGTTTGACTTTGCGAACATTCGCTACATGTCATCGACGCACATCGGCACCTGGGCGATTGACAAGGCCATTCGTTTCGCGCTTGTCACTCGAAACTCAGACCCGATTGTGTGGGACTTTGGCTCGGCGGCAAAACACCACCAGTTGTACAACCCGTGGCTTGATACCACCACTGCTGAAGCGGATGCTGACCCGCACGCTCCTCACCACGGCGCGGTAAAGCCTCGCGCGGAATCGGGTGCGCGCGCCGGAATCTCGACTCTTCGCGGTGCGTTCAACCCCGACGCAGGAATTGCCGACGAGGTTGCCGCCAAAATCAAGCGCGAACTCGAAAAGTTTGGTCTGCTCAACGAGCCATTGGGAATCGACATCGTCGAATTGCCGATCCTGTTCGCACTGCAGCGTGCCGGCATCACCGTTGTGGATGGCCAGCAGATCTTCTTGAACGCACGGGCGATCAAGACCGGCGAAGAAATCGGTTTGCTCACGCAGGCCGCCTCGATGGTCGATGCCGCGTACGAAAAGCTGTACGAATTCCTTCGCCCCGGCGTCCGCGAGAACGAAGCCGTTGGCCTTGTGTCCAAGGTCCTCTACGACCTAGGCTCCGAATACGTCGAGGGCGTCAATGCGATTTCCGGTGAGCGCTGCTCGCCCCACCCGCACGTCTATTCCGACCGACTGATTCGCCCAGGCGACCCGGCGTTCTTCGACATTTTGCACAGCTACCAGGGCTACCGCACGTGCTACTACCGCACCTTTGCGGTCGGTTCCGCGAGCAGCGCACAGCACGACGCCTACAAGCGAGCCCGCGAGTACATGGACCGTGCGATTGCGCTCGTCCGCCCCGGTGCGACCACGGCGGACATTGTTGCGGTGTGGCCGAAGGCGGAAGAATTCGGTTTCGCGAACGAGGAAGCCGCGTTCGCGCTGCAATACGGACACGGTGTCGGTCTCTCGATCTGGGAGAAGCCCATCTTCTCTCGGTTGGTGTCGTTCGACCACCCCGAAGTGCTTCACGAAGGAATGGTGTTCGCCCTCGAGACCTACTGGCCGTCCGCTGATGGCTGGGGTGCCGCTCGAATCGAAGAGGAAGTCGTCGTGACGGCAACGGGATGCCAAGTGATCACCAAATTCCCCGCCGAAGACCTTCTCGTTGCCGGACAGCGTTATTACGCGGTGGGAGGACCACTTCCACTCGAGCGTGATTCGCAATCACACCTCAACACCGTTGCTGGTCGCGGCGAAAAGGCATAACGACGTCGATGAACACAATGAAAGCCGCCGTTTACCATTCAAGTGGTGACGTTCGTATCGAAGAGCGGGATGTTCCCACACCCGTTGCCGGCGAAGTGTTGCTCAAGGTCTTGCGTTCGGGAATGTGCGGAACCGATGCGTCGGAATACAAGTCGGGGCCGAAGATTTTTGCCACGCAAACGCGTCACCCGGTGAGCGGCCATGAGGGCCCCATGATCCTCGGTCACGAATTCATTGGCGAAATCGTTGGCGACGTGGACGCGGCATCGGGATTCGCGACGGGCGATGTGGTCGCTTCCGGTGCCGGGATCTCGTGCGGCAAATGTTCTCGTTGCCGAGAAATGCGCACCAACCTATGCGACAAATATGTCACCCTCGGGCTGAACCGCGATGGCGGAATGGCGGAGTACGTGGCGGTGCCGACCAGCACGCTGGTTAAAGTTCCCGCCGGACTGAGCCTCGATGCCGCCGGAATTGCGCAACCGTTGGCGGTTGGATTGCACGCGGCCCGTCGTGCCGGAGTTCGGGATGGCGACAAGGTACTCCTTATCGGTGCTGGCGCAATTGGGACCTTCGTTTTGGCCGGGCTGAAAAAGCTCTTTTCCGCCGAGGTCACCGTGCTCGACTTTGGTGGCAGCCGTTTGGAACGCGCGGCAAGGCTTGGCGCAGATCACACCGTAGAAGTTGGCGACAATGCTGAGTCCGACATAAAGAAGGTTTTCGGCGACGCGGGTATCGATGTGATTATCGAGGCCAGTGGGGCACCGGGCCAGCTTCAGTTCGCGATAGGCCTCGTCAAGCGAGGCGGAAACATTCTGCAAGTTGGATTGCCGTCAACCAAACAAGAAATCGATGTTCACAAAATTGTCATGAGCGAAATCAACATTCAAACCACTCTGGCCCACGTGTGCGACCAGGACTTGGGGCCG
>CANGCU010000123.1 GCA_947452355.1 Microbacteriaceae bacterium
AGCGTGACGCGCCGAAAGATGTAGAACCGGTTCGCGCCATCGACCCGCGCGGCTTCAATTGGCTGCTTGGGTATTGATTCGAGTCCCGCCAACAACAGCAGCACCATGAACGGCGTCCATAGCCACACGTCGATGAACGCGAGGCTGACGAGCGCACGGCCCGAGCCGAAGAAGTCGTAGGAGAGTCCGACCTGGTTGAGGTAATACGGAATCGCGCCGAGTTGATCGTTGAGGAAGAACCGGAACATGAGACCGACGGCAATGGGGGTGATGAACATCGGCGCGAGGAGGAACGATCGAGTGAAGTTCTTGAACCACTTTTGGCTCTGAAGCGCGAGCGCGATGGTCAGCCCGATGATGAGTTCGAAGCTGACCGAAAGGAAAACATAGGCCGCGGTCGCGGACAGGGACGCCCAATAGTCGCGGTCCGACAGGACGCGAATGTAGTTGTCGAGCCCGACGAAGTCGGCGACACCGCCGCTGACCAGTTGATAGCTCGTGAACCCGAGCCAGAGGCTGTACAGAAGGGGGAAACCCACCGCAACAGCCATGACCGAAAGAAGGGGTGCCATCATCGCGTTCTGAAACTTCACGATGGGCTCCTCTCTTCAGACGATCGACTGTTGCGGTGGGTTCGGGTGCTAATTACCGGCTCTGAATGGTGTTGATGGCGTCGTTTGCCGTGCTCAACGCCTCATCCACAGTCATCGTGCCAGATACCGCTGCGTTCAGTGCCTCTCCGACAGCGGTAATCATCTCGTCGCCCATGAGTCCCTCAGTAAGAGGAGCTGCGTTTGCGAGGATTTCGGTGACGGCCTGGTAGTAGTCAGCGCCGAATCCTTCGCTGAGTACCGTGGGGTCGGTCATGGTGCTCTGACGGATGGCGGCACCACCGAGGACGACACGCTGGACGTCAACCGGCTTGGAGGTGAGCCATGCGGCGAATGCCCATGCGGCATCAGGTGCTGCGGAGTTGGTCGGAAGCGCCCACGTCCACGAACCGAGTGCGGACTTGCCGCCGGGCATCACTGCCAGCTTGAACTTGCCCGCGTACGGACCCGAATCGGGCTGGTTCAGCGCAGCGAGGTTCCAGTTGTAGGAAACCATGGCTGCTGATCCACCGCTCGACACCGAACGGAACGCGTCATCGAAGGCCCAGTTGAGGCTGTCCTTCGGTGCCGAGTTGTTGTAGAGCTCGATGTAGGCCTCGAGAGCCGCTTTGGCCTCGGGTGTGTTCAGGTTGGCCTTGCCATCCGCGCCATAGATCGATCCGCCGGCGGCGTAAAGGAAGTTAGTCCACTCCTCCATGATCTTGTAGCCCGTCTGAGGCTGCATCGCCAAACCGGCGCGGTCAGGCGTGGTGAGCGATGCCGAGAGCGACACCAGTCCGTCCAACGACGTCGGGACATCTGCCGGCGACACCATGTCGGTGTTGTAGATGTATCCGAGTGCGTAGTTGTAGAACGGAACACCGTAGCGGACACCGTCGACCTTGGTGATGTTGGTCAGCGACGTGAAGAAGTCCGCAGCGTCATAGTCGGCGACTGCATCGATTCGATCGTCCATCGGCGAGATGAAGCCCGCAGCGACGAAGTCCGAGACCCACGAGTTGTCGACGACGATGAGGTCGTAAGCGGGCTCAGGAGCCTGGAACGACGCGACGAGCTTGTCCTTCATCTGGTCGTACGGGAGTTTCTCGATTTGCACGTCAACATTGGCGTACACCTTCTTGAACTCGGGGATCAGTGACGCAACGATGTCGCTGTCAGGGACGTCCTCCATCAGAATCCTGACGGTTCCCTTTGTGGTCGCCGGGTCGATACTTCCCGTGCCGGCGGTGGTTGTGCTGCTCGGTGCACACCCTGCGAGAGCGAGTGCGCTCAGGCTGAGTGTTGCGAGTCCGGCGAAGAGCCGGCTCGCTGTTTTCGTGAAAGACATCATTGCCTTCCTTTCATTTGTTGGTGTTGATTATTCAGTTGATGTGAATGTGATGGAAAACTGTGTGGACGGTCAGTCCATGTAGGCGCCGCCGTTGACCGAGATTGATTCCCCCGTCATAAATCGCGCGTCCTCGGACAACAGGAACGCCACGACACCGGCAACATCCCGCGGCTGTTGCAAACGTCCCAAGGGGGTGTCGTCGATCCAGCCCTGTTTGACGTCTTCCGGGGTGATCCCGCGGAGTCCCGCCTCCCACGCAAGCTCTCGCTCTTGCATGGGCGTCTCGACGAATCCGGGGCAGACCGAATTCACGGTGATTCCGTGTTCCGCAAGTTCGAACGCCATGGCCTGTGTCAAACCGACGCCGCCGAATTTCGAGGCCACATAATCGGCCAGATACGGGACGCGTCCCTGCTTCCCCGCCATCGACGCCGTGTTGACGATTGTTCCGGCGACTCCGGTTCGCACCATCGCCCTCGCGGCCGCTTGCCCACAGACGTATGGGCCTTTGAGGTTCACCTCGAATGTTTTGTCGACTTTGTCCATCGGCATGTCGAGAAACTTCTCCATGAACGAAATCCCGGCGTTGCTCACCCAGGCATCGAGACCCAATCGGTCCGCCACGTCGTTTGCGACGGTCGCCGCTTCGGTTGGGTCGCTCACGTTCAGTCGTGCGAATTCGTGGGTCTGTCCCGCCGCTGTGTCCAATTCTGAACTCGCTTTTTCCGCGGCGGTGACGTCGATGTCGGTGACGACGACCTGCCATCCGCGTTCGGCGAGAACGCCAGCGATGGTTCGCCCGATTCCCGATCCCGCACCGGTGACTACTACCGTCTTGCTCATGATGCCGCCCTCCTGGCGAGTGAATGTGAAATTGGAGTGACCGCCGCACCGAGTTCGCGCCATTCGGCGTAGGCCTCGTTGTAGACGGCGATTTTGTGTGGGTCGGGTTGGACCGGGTCATCAAGTTCCAAGAATCGCTTCGAGTCAGCCCAGCCGGTCAACGTTCCGATTCCGATTGCGGCGATGACAGCAGCACCAAGCGACGCACCGGGGTGGTCAATGACGGGGTGCATCTCGATTCCGAGGATTTCACTGTGAATCTGTTTCCACAGAGTCGACTTACTTCCGCCATTCGTCACCATGACTCGTGAAAGGACGATTCCGCACTCGGCGAAAACTTCGGCGTTGTGACGGAATCCGAATGCGATGGACTCCAACACCGAACGGTACAAATCAGCTCGCGTGTGGCCGAGGTGCAGACCGGCGAACGTCCCCCGAAGGTTCGGGTCGTTGATTGGGCTCTTCTCCCCCAGGAAATACGGCAAGCACAGGACGTCGGCGGCCGGACGGTCGGTGGCCTCGGCGTCGAGTGTCGCCAAATCGACACCGCCGATGAGCGATTGGTACCACCGGATGAGACTTCCGCTTGTCGCCATGCACCCGTTCGGCAACCAACGCCCCGGAATCGGGTGCGCATCAAGATACAGACGCTTGTCGACAACCGCGGTGTCACTTGCGGCCAGGATGTCACCGGCACCGCCGAGTTTGACGAGCGCGTCGCCTTCGTCTTCAACACCGGCCGAGAACGCCGAAATCACGTGGTCGGCACCGCCCACGACAAGAACCGTGTTCGTGTTCAGTCCCGTCTGTGTCGACATCTCGGGGTTGACGCGCCCGACGTCGTCCGACGACATACGAACGGGTGGCAGTGTGTGGGGGTCAAGGCCAACCGACTCAAGGACGCGGCCGAGCGGCTCGGCATCCAACGTGAAGAGTCCGGATTCCAACGCCCAGTTCCATTCGACGTGCAGCTCGGCACCGAGGGCAAACAGAATCCAGTCATAGGAACCAACGATGTGCGCGGTGTTCGACCACACGTCGGGCTCATTCCGTTGAATCCAGAGCACCGTCGGCGCAACGGATTGTTGTGTCAAGGCAGAGCCCGTGAGGGACACCAGGTCTACATCGGAAAGCGCGTTGTTCAATTCAACAATCTCGGTCACCGCGCGGGCATCGTTTTGCAGGATGGCTCGACGCAGCGGGCGTCCGTCGGCGTCGAGGAAAATCACCGCGGGAACCATGCCTGCGGCCGAAATCGCTCCGATCTGGTCGACGGCGACCCCGGTCGTGGATACCAGTTCCCTGATGCAGTCGATGACGTTGCTCAACCATTGGCTGGTGTCGGCTTCGGCGAAACCCGGGCGGTCGGAATACAAAATGCAGTCGCGCGAGGTGATTGCTTCGATTCCGCGG
>CANGCU010000124.1 GCA_947452355.1 Microbacteriaceae bacterium
AACGTGGCGATAAGTCCGGTTGCCAGTCCCAGGGCCGCACCAGCGCCAACGACCTCGAGGATCGTTCGTTTGAAGCGGAACAACGCGATTCCGGCAGCGACGGCGACGATGATTCCGGCCCAGTTGATGGGCGAATCAAGCGGAACAAAGACATTGCGCGCAAACGTGACGGCGAGGCTCAGCACGACCCCAACTACCGCCGCATTGATCGCCGTCAGCGGTGCGGTGAACGCGACACGGTTTCGTGTTGCTTCGACGTATGGACCCCCGGCCATGATGAACAGGAACGACGGTAGGAATGTGAACCAGGTTGCGACGACCGCCGCGACGATCCCTGAAATCCACGATGACCCCGCGCCGAGGAACTCCCCGACATAACCACCAATGAAGCCGACAAAACTGACGAACATGATGAGCGGCCCGGGTGTCGTTTCACCGAGAGCGAGGCCATCAACCATTTGAGCCGGTGTAGCCCAACCGGCCGTCACGGCTCCGTGGAAAACATACGGCAAGACGGAGTACGCGCCACCAAATGTGAGAAATGCGGCTCCCGAGAAGAACAGCGCCATTGACACGAGCGGGTTGTCGGCACCGAGTGTTGCCCAGAGTGCGCCGACCGGAAGGAACCACGCGGCGGCGGAGACGAGGATTGTGCGAATGAGCCGCCATCGCGTCACGCGGGCATGGGCCGGAGTTGGAGTGTCGTCGTCAATGATCGCTGGCCCCACGTCGAGTGCCGTTGAGGCGTGCCCGCCGCCATCTGCGAAGACCGTTGGGAAAATCCGCGCGCCAGCCAGACCGACCAATCCCGCCGAGACGAGGATGACGGGGAACAACGACCCCGACACGAGCATGAGAATCGTCGAAATCGCGGCGATGCCCCACAGAACGGGGTGACGAAGTGACCGCGACCCGATCCGGTACACCGCCTGGGCGATGACCGCCACGACGACCGGCTTGATCGCGTCGAAGATGGCACCGACGAGCGGGGTTGAGCCGAACGCAATGTACAACCACGACAGCGCAATGAGGAGGATGAGAGACGGCAGGACGAAAAGCGTTCCCGCGAGGATTCCGCCTCGAACTCCGTGCATGAGCCACCCGATGTAGGTCACGAGTTGCTGTGCCTCGGGGCCCGGCAACACCATGCAGTAGTTCAGCGCGTGAAGGAATCGCTTCTCTGAAATCCACCGGCGTTGTACAACCACTTCGTCGTGCAACATCGAAATCTGCCCAGCGGGTCCGCCAAAGCTCGTCAATCCAAGTTTCCACCAATACGACAGCGCCTCACGAAAGGGGACGGTCGTGTGCGGCATAGAAACAGTTTGTCAGACCGCGAAGTCAAGAGTGATGTCGACAACACTTCCGAGTTCGATCTTCTCGGGTAATCGAAGAGCATTCTTAATCGGCACGAGGTATCCACCGTCCTTGGGAAACAGGGAGGTTGTGATGGTCGTTGCACCGATAGTCACCGTCGCGGGAATGACTCCCCAGCCGTACGACACCATTTCCGCAATGTCGCGAATCAGCACAGCCTGCTCATCCGGGACTCGCACAAAATGGAACGGAGCCGGTCCGCGCCACTCAATCACCTCGCCGGTCAAGATCACACGCATGCCCCAACAGTAACAACCGGCTCGTTCCCCGTATCGTGGTTCTCACTATGACCCGCATCGACATTCGGCTGGACCTGCCCCACCCAATCGACCACGTGTGGGAACGCCTCACCGACTGGAAATCACACTCGGCATGGATTCCGAACACCGTCGTCACGGTGACGAAATCCACCGCGGGCGTCGGGACAGAATTCATTGGGGTGACGCAAATCGGGCCGATGCGACTCGACGACCCGATGACGGTGACGGAATGGCACCCACCGAAGGGCGGTCGCGCATCCTCGGTGGTGTCGAAAACCGGTCTCGTGCTGGGCGGCACCGCAGGCTTTACACTGACCGCTCTGGATGACTCCACGACACGTCTTGATTGGTTCGAGGACGTCCACCTCAAGCCACGAGTCACATTCTGGTGGACCGCTCCGTTCGTTTTCGCTATCGGCACAGTCGCATTTCGCTCGGCGCTGAACGCTTTCGCGCGAACCCTTTAACAACGAATGCCCCCGGCTTTCGCTAGGGGCACCCGAGGTGACAACGGTTATTTGACCGGCTCGCCGAACTCGTTCGCACCGGGCTGGCTGTCCTTCACGAATTGGACGAACAACATGATCCATCCGACAATCGGAAGGAGGACAAAGAGGTAATACGTGCCCTTGCGCCCGACGTCGTGAAGACGGCGCACGCTGAGTGCTATGGACGGGACGAGCGTGGCCAAAGACCACAGGTTCGCCGGGATCGAGGATTGTTGAATCGACATGTCGTTGACTTCGACCGTCGTTCCTGGCCAGATCATGCCAATCGCGACACTGACGAGTGTCGTGAACAACACAGCAAACCAGAATTCACTCCGCCGGGCACGTCCCCCAAACGTTGCGTACTTCGAGAAATAACTCGCGATGGCTGCGCCAAAGGACATGGTGTTCCGTTCTTGTTGATTGGTAAGTGAAAATGTGGAATGTGACCCTGCCAATGGTGGAGATTTTCCATTCGCTGTGCGAATGTCAATCTCTCCTCCTCGCTCGAACTCTCGTGAATAAATTCACGACGTTCTCACTCGTTGTGGAGATGGGGGGAATTGAACCCCCGTCCAATACGAACAGTCGGAGTCTTCTACGGGTGTAGTTGATGAAATCGTTCTACTCGGCTCCGACCTTTGCCACCAACACCTAAGTCGACGAGCCCAGTATCAGTTAATGTCCTACCAACCCCTGACACACAGGTTCGTAGCAAGCCTTCTAAATGGCGCCAGGATCCGAGCCGAAGGCGGAACTCGGTCTGACGGACTTCGATGGCGGCTTATTAGGCGGCGAGAGCGAAGTCGGTGCGCTTAGCTTTGGCACCTATTGGTTTGCAAGGGGCGTTTACGAGATAACCCTGCATCCTCGACCCGCTTCTTTCCGGCTTAGACGCACTGTCGAAACCGATCATCCCCATGATGGGAGGCGAGTCACATTCCACACTGTTGAGTTATCAAAACCCTTTCGGGTGCTTCACGAGTATAGAACGCACTTCCGACGCGCGTTATTCCCCGCGCAGACGCTTTGACTTCATGGCACGTTCCGCTTCGCGTTTGTCTTCCTTTTCGCGAAGCGTTTGGCGCTTGTCGTAATCTTTCTTGCCCTTTGCGATGGCGAGTTCGACCTTGGCGCGGCCGTCCTTGAAATAAATCTTGAGCGGGACGAGCGTGTACCCACCGTCGTGGATGCGGTGCGAGATTTTGATGATCTCTGCGCGGTGCAACAGCAACTTGCGTTTGCGCCGCGTCGCGTGGTTGGTCCACGTGCCCTGGGTGTACTCGGGGATGTGGACGGATTCCATCCACATTTCGCCGTCGACTATTTGCGCCCAGCCGTCGACGAGCGATGCTTTCCCAAGACGAAGCGCTTTCACTTCGGTACCCGTCAGCGCGAGGCCACACTCGTACGTGTCCTCAATGTGATAGTCGTGGCGCGCCTTGCGATTGGTCGCAACGACTTTTTCGCCCTGTTCCTTTGGCATGGCGCACCCCCTTTCACGTTTACTGGTGAGCCCAAGCCCTCCAGTTTACCTCTGGGTTAGACGCGGAGGTAACGGGAAATGGCGACGTACGCGCTCGTCGCCGCTAGGACGGCGCCGGCGAGCAACAATCCGGGGAACACAATCCACGCGTCCGACAGGGTGATGAACGAGGTCGTTGGGAGGGCCGTCGCGAGGTATCCGTCGACGAAGAACACGACGATTCCCGCGATTGCGCCACACGCGAGGAGTGACCCAATTGTCGCCGCAACGACACCCTCGAGGATGAACGGAGTTTGAATGAACCAGTTGGATGCTCCGACAAGTCGCATAATGGCCAGTTCGCGGCGCCGAGAAAACGCTGACAATCGGATTGTCGTCGCGATGAGAAGCGCGGCAGCGATGAGCATGAGCACCGCGACACCGACTGCCGTGAGGCTCGCGGCATTGAGCATTGAGAAAATTCCATCAAGATACGAACGCTGGTCGACCACTGATTCGACAC